>JBDRGC010000312.1:0-5022 GCA_043818215.1 Chloroflexota bacterium
AGCTCATGTTACGAGTCCACTGAAAAAACTCTTTTACCGCAGAGAACGCGAAGAACGCAGAGAAAAATAAAAAATACCAAGTTTAAGAATTCATACCAGAATCTGAGCAAAGTTCCGAAATCTTAAACTGATTTTCAAAAATCTCAGCGATCTCCGCGTGCTCTGCGGTGAAATAACCTTTTTTCAGTGGACTCATACATCCGCGTCAATCCGCGCTCGCCTGCACTGAGTAAGGTCGAAGTGTCCGCGTCCAATCCGATAAAACTGTCCGGTGGCTAGTTTCCGCATCGAAAAGGGCGGATGCTGTCAGCTGGGCCAACTCCACATATTCGTGCAGGCATGGGGAACAAATATCCAGGTGATAGGCCACTTCGGGGTAGACTTCGTCCACAGGCTGGCCGGCCAACTCATCGCTAATAAAAAGGGGCAATTCATCCTGACAATGGCGGCAAAACGCAGCCGGGACGCGGGCGGGCTGGGCTTCACGCAATTGCTGAACCAGTTGTCTGAGATGAGATTGTGAGTTAAACATCGACAGCCTCGCTATCTGTATCGTCAATAGCTCCGAGAATATCGAGGAGAGATTGGCGCGCGTCGGGCGGCAAGCTGCGCAACCTCTTCACCACTCGGGCTTTGAGCATGCGAATCTCGTGGGGGCGTTTGCCCATCAGACGGGCAATTTCTACCGGGCTTAATCCATCCAAAAAGTGGGCCTCGGCAACCTGCCTTTGCAAGGTGGTGAGCAAATGGGCATGGAAGAACGCCCGGATTTGTTGCCTTATCTCTGCGGTTATCACAGCTTTTTCCATGGCCCGTGGTTCACCGCCACGGGTTATCGTTTTCTCTTCCCAATGGCGACGTTCACCCTCGGGGTATTCTGCTTCCAATTCTTCCAAGTATAACTCATCATCCCCCCCACGTTTGACAGCCGTCCGGCGGCGGTGCAGGTCGATATTCTTTCTTCTCATGATCTGTAGGGCATAGGCAAAAAAAGCGCGCCGCGCCTTGATGGGAGACTGGCTTAAGCGATGGTGCAGATTGCTCAGCGTTTCCTGGATGAGAACATCTGGCTCATGGGGAGCAGGTGTCAGGTAGCGCACCTGCTTGGTTAACCAGCAGCTTAATTCACCCCAGGCCTGGATGTGCAATTCGTTCTCGCTTTGGCAACAGCCATCGTGCAAGATAGCCGCATACCGCTGCCAGACTTGATTTTGCACGTACTCCACGGCTTCCCGCCCCGACAAGTTCTGTCCGGTCACATCCCGCCAGATCCGCTCGGCCAGCTCACAGGAATCCACCAATTGCCAACCCTGCCCAAGCATATACTGGGTGACGATGTAAATACATCTGGCCTGCTCGAGTGAATTTACTTCTGAATGCACTGGTTTATTACCTGCGTGATTCGTGATCCCGTAAGAACTTCGGGACGATGTGAGTGAAACGTTAGGCGCAGACCGTGATCCCGTAAGAACCTCGGGACGATGTGCGTGGTGCGTGAAACGTAGCGCGGTAGGCGACTTGCCACTTGCCCGATACGCTTTTGAGCCTCTTTGCGTCTTTAGCCATATACAGTACTCACAACGATTGCACCAACATCAATTAGACCAGGCAAATCCTTTGAGAACCTTAACAATAGAATTCAAGCTAAACCAGGCCTCGGCATAAGGGCTACTTTATTCAGGCTCCAAGACACAAACACTCGTGTACCTTTGCCAGACGCCGAATCGAACTTCAACTCAGCACCGATCAGGTCAGCCCGTTCGAACATCCCGGCCAGGCCAAAGTGCCTGTGGGTAAGCAGGGTGTCGAAATCCAGCCACTCAAATGAGAAACCGATGCCGTCGTCTTCGATGATCAGTTTGACATGTTCTGGTTCCAGAGTGCCGTTTACCCGGATTGTTCCCGCTTGAGCGTGCCGCAGGGCATTCTCGCAGGCCTGCTGTACGATCCGGTAGATGTGTTCTTCGATTTTAGGCTCATAACGAGCTTCTGAAGACGGGATATTCAAGACGATAGATATGCCACTTTCAGCTCGTTCGGAGAGTTCGTCGGTAAATTCATCGAGCGCTGTCCAGAGGCCATAATTGAGCATGGTGGGGCGCAAGCTGGTGATCATACTCCGTAGACGGGTGGTGACGAGATTGTACCCTTCTTGGAGACCACTCGTTTCGTCGGGGGTCATTTTCATAAACATCGCAGCCATTTGGTTCAATACATCGTCATGCAGTTCTCGCGCCAAACTTGTTCGTTTCTCTTCGTGCCGGTCGATATTGGCCTGGTAGAAGGTATGCAAACGTTCAGCTTGATCGATATTGACGAGGGCGATGGCGGTCTGGTTGGCAATCGACTGCAAAACAGAGATTTCTCCTTGCGTATAAATGTCATCCGGGTCTTTGCTTCCCAGGAGCCAGATCCCAATGGTTTTAGCGCTCACTTTCAGGGGAAGTGCCAGTCGTATCCATGAAAGTGGTTCAGGTATTTCCTGGAATGGGAGGGATCTAAGGGGTTGATCCAATAAAACAGGGAGGTCTGAATTCTTCGGAAGTTCGTCTTCCTCGATACCAACCGAGTACTTGCGATATAGACGATTATTCTCATCCAGGCGCAGCAATGTCGATTGGCGAATGAGCAAGCTGGGGAGTATTTCGTCCTTCAGCAACCCGACAAGAGTTGATCGATCCAGGCTGGTGGTGATCCGGTCGGTGTAGATTTCCAGCAAGTGCGTTGGCGGCAAGGGGATGCCCATCACGTGATGCTCCGCCCAGCGGGTGAAGCGGGGATACCAGAAAACGGTGATGAAAGCTGCCAGCAAAGGAGCTAAGACACCACCGAATACAGGCGCGTCAGAGAGACCAAACCAGGCATTGACCAGTGGGATGAGGATGATGAAGCCTGTTCCCAATAGTATGAAGTAAGCGTATGTAGAAACGATGCGATTTGTGCGCGCTTCCAACCCGCCGAGGTGGTGACGGTAAATGCTGTAGAAATACGCAATTGGAAGTATCAGCATTGCTAGAAGTGTACCGCCACCACCCCCTTGAATTGGATTGACGTTGAATATTTCCACAATGCTAATACCAATCGCGGGCAAAATGGCTAACACCACAGCGGCGGTGAGCAAGCCCACCTCCCGGCGTTGTGTGGGTTGCACGATGAAGTGAAGAGCCAAAAGCACAGTGGTTCCACCCAATGCCAGGAACAAGCCAAAATAGAAAGTCCCTCTTGGCAGAAACTGAAAAAACTCAGCCGTAGCCAGACCGATCCCTGCCAGGTAGACACCCGCTAGAAACGGTTTCGGAATGCGCCTAAAAGGCTTTGGGAAAATCCAATGCAGATGCAGGTATACCGGTACACATATCCAGATCGCGGCCGGGAATAGGATTGCACTCCACCAGACTTGCCATCTGGATATGCTACCAACGACCAACCAGACTGCTGTCAGATAATTGAATGCCACAAATAGCTTCCAGCGTGTATCTTTCGGCCGCACAACGAGAAGGGCGACAGTTCCGACCAACCAGAAGATGTAACCCAGCCACCAGGTGTTAATCAAGCGATCACGAAACTCTGGGGAGTTCGGGCCTGGAAGCATCCAGGGGATGGTCAAGTTTTGACCTTCCCGTTTTACAACCAGGGACACCTCTTGACCCGTTCGAATGCCTTCGAACAATATCTGACGGGGGTTTTCTCTGAAGTCATCCCAGGATACCGGGCCTATTTGGGTGAGTTGGTCACCAGGCTGAAGCTCGTTTTCAGCATTGGTTTCAATAAAGACTTCATCAACCATGCCGTTAGATGGATTGAAGTCAAACCCCACGTAAGGAACTTGAGCGAAGCGTGCGTATGTGTACAATCCCAGAATGCCAAGCACAAACCATGGCACCAGGTACTCTGTGACTTGCCAGCGACGTGAAGGATGTCCCATGAGAGTTTAGCTCCGATAGAAAAGGGTTTTGGTTGCCACACAGAATCAGAGAGAAAGGAGGTGGTTCAATTATAACGCAAGGAATTCGATTTACCCCACTTGTCAAGCAGATTGGAATTCATAAATCACAAAATCAGGAGGTTCTCCCATGTTCACCATGCAAAATTTTTATGGCGCCATCTTTGGCCCCGAGGATACCCGAAATCCCTACCTGGATTGCCTGATACGGCTAACCCGTGTCAGCACCGACGAGATTGCACTGCTCAAGAGCAATATCAATTGGGATATGTGGGGATAATCGTTGCCAGATTGCCCACCCGTAGCTGGCCGGGGATTTCTCCGGCCAGCACGTTTAGGAGATGCTATGGATATCTACAAATCGACTTTTGATCTTCTGTTTGATTTGTTCCCCGTTCAAGAGTGGCCCGATGCACGAGCTATTCTCGAGCGAGCACAACCCAAAAAGCCGCGCGACTGGTATTTGCCTGTGTTGGCGTGCGAGGCTGTCGGTGGAAGTTGTATAAAGGCGATCCCGGCTGCAGCGGCCATAGGCTGCATGCAAATCAGTATCATCCTGGTGGATGACTTGCTGGATAATGATCCGCGCGGCGAATATCACCGCATTGGCGCCCCTGCAACAGCCAATCTAGCAATTGCGTTTCAGGCTGCTGGCATGGATGCTATCGCACAAAGTGACGCCGGAGCGGTTACAAAGTTGGCCGTGTCCCATAGTCTCTGCCAAATGATGCTAACTACGGCTTATGGCCAATACTTGGATATCCAGAACCCTGAAGACGAGGCGGCTTATTGGAACCTTGTTCGCACCAAGAGTTCCCCCTTTTTTGGCTCGGCTTTGCACGTTGGTGCTCTGTTAGGAGGGGCGTCCGCGGACGTGTCAACACAGATCGAGCAATTTGGTCATATCTATGGCGAGATGATTCAAATCCATGACGATATCAACGACACCATGGCCGTTCCTGCAAATCCAGACTGGACGCTTGGCAGGTTGCCGCTGCCAATTCTCTTCGCACAAATTGTAGACCATCCGGAGAAGGCTCGTTTCATTGAGTTACGGGAGGCGATCACGAACCCCGATG
>JBDRGC010000313.1:0-5675 GCA_043818215.1 Chloroflexota bacterium
CATGTCCCCCGCTCCCCCGCCCCCCCCCGCACCCCTCGCCCCCCCGCACCCCCGCCCCCGCTTCACACTCCACGCCCCACGTCCATGACACTCGCTCTTAAAATCACCTCTCTCAATGACATGTCTTCCAGCGAATCCAGCCGCAAATCTGCGTGATCCAGAGGCAGTTGACGGGTGAGGGGGTTGGGCACGGCCACACAAAAGATGCCCGCTCGTTTGGCTGCCGTCACCCCGTTGGGAGAATCTTCGAAAACGATGGCTTCTTCGGGACGCAGCGCCAATGACTCAAGCGCCAGCAAATACAAAGCCGGATCAGGTTTTGTGCGTGCGACATCATCTGAGCAATGCACCACTTCGAAGTGTGCCAGCAACCCCAAACGGGTCAGATTCCCTGCCACCCAATCCCGAGACGAGCTGGAGGCAATCCCTAGTTTCAGTCCCATTCGTTGGGCTTCAGCAATACTCGTCTCCACCCCGGGCAGGATAGGCTGCGTTTCTACCAAATCGATCTCCCGCTGAAGACGTCTGGGGGTCAGAACGTCCTTGTCCAGCGAGCGGCCTAAATGATGCTCTAATCTTTGGAAGGGGTCGAAATGCTCGATATTCGATGTACCGATAATCAAAGCCCACTCATCGAATGGCAGGTCAGCATCGAACTCCTGGTACAGTTCCAACCAGGATTGGTAAACCGGCCCCTCCGTTTCCAGAATCAAACCATCGAAATCGAAAATTAAACCGCGAATCATATAGTCTCCTGAGGGTGTTTATTAGTTGGGGGAGAGTTAGTTAACCACGGATTACACAGATTTACACGGATTTTTTTGCTTTATTCCCAGTGATGGTGTGCCCTTTGGGTACATACTTGGTTACGTCCGGACGCTCCGCTACGATTCGGGGGCTTCGTCACACCTCGCGCCCTACGTCCCACGCTCTAAGTCCAAGTCTCACGTTTCACTCATCACGAAGCCCGCCGAATGAATTCGGGGGCTGGTACAGGAAACATGCTGAAGCATGTTGAGACGAGCGTCCGCTCTACGCTCCACGCTTCACGCATCACGTTTCACGCATCCATCGAGCGGATATGTTTCTGGTAGGCTTGGATCAAGTTTTTCTCGATGGTAGTATGAAGCTCGGTTTGCTGGTGGGGGTTCTGCTTCGCATAACGAAACACTCTCTCTACACAGCGGCTGCAAAGAAAATAACCGATCAACACTCCGCGTTCCCGGTAAATGAAGGCGTTTAGCGATATTGCTGCTTCACCCTTGAAATTCACATTATCAATTTCGCTACCACACCCGGGGCAGGCATCGCCATCGTTGAACCAATAGGCCTTGATCGCTTTCCCGAACTGCGCTTTCGCTTGCTGAAACATTTGTGCCATAAGATCGTTTGGGTGTTGGTTGTTCATGTGGCTATCTCCTCTAACTTGAGTTTCGGATAAGAACAGTCGAGCAAAAGTCGGCAAGCCGATTAGGAATTATAACTGGGTTGAGGGTAAAAGCCGAGGTTTCATCATGCGGGGGAGCGATCAAAATCTGACTACGCCTGCTGGAGCGCAGGGATTGCGCCCTGCGGGAGCGAGTGCAATGCAGTTCTATCAACAGGATTTTGAGCAATTACTTCAGATTGCTGCAGGAAGTTGAGTGCCTAGAACGCGGATGACGCGGATAAGACGGATTTCCGCGGATCCCAATAATTTAAATTAAAATCCGCGTAAATCCGTTTGATCCGCGTCATCCGCGTTCTATTTGCCATCTGGCTAAGCACTTACAAATCATCCTCTTCCCGGTATAATCACCCCTATGAACCAACTCGCTCAAGAATTTCACACACTTTCAGGAATCTCGCTCTCGTCCTGGCAATTGGCCGCTTTGCAAGTCTATGCCCAGGAATTGGCCGTCTGGAATGCAAATCACAACCTGACAGCGATCCGCGATCCGGAAAAGATGCGGGTGAAACATTTTTTAGATTCTCTCAGCGCTTACCTGGCGATGCGCGGCTCGACTATGGACCGGGTAGTGGATGTGGGAACCGGAGCCGGGTTCCCAGGTTTGCCGCTGAAGATACTCTGCCCGCAAATGAAATTGACCTTAGTGGAATCGGTGGGGAAAAAGGTCGCATTTTGCCGGCATATCGTAGACCGGCTAAACCTGAAAAATGTGGAAGTAATTCAGGCCAGGGTGGAGACACTATGTAAACAAACCGCTTACCGAGAGCAGTACGATTGGGCTTTGGCACGTGCCGTGGCGGTGATGCCGGTGTTGCTGGAATATCTGCTGCCGTTGGTGCAGGTGGGAGGCCAGGTGCTGGCGATGAAAGGAGAAAGCGCTCCCGCGGAGACCCATTCTGCAGAGCGCGCGGCTCAGATTCTGGGCGGCCATCTGCGCCAGTTGACTCTGGTGACACTGCCGGGGGTTGTGGAGGAACGCTATCTTGTAGTGGTGGATAAAGTGGCAGCTACGCCGGAGAAATACCCCCGTCGGGTGGGGATACCGTCGAAGAGGCCGTTGTAGCAGTCAGGGGTTAGGAGATAGGGATTAGGAGCTAGGTGTTTGCGGTTAGGGGTGTTTGTACTCTGCCCGCCTGAACGTGCCAAAGACTGGCTTTTTCGACGAACTCGGCGGTAAACAGGTCTAGATCGGTGGTGGTCAGCAAAGTTTGTTCGCTCTCGGCCAAACGGGTCAGCAAATCAACCCGGCGGCGGGGGTCTAATTCAGCCAGAACTTCATCCAGCAGCAGCACCGGCCAATGGCCGGTTTTACCTTTCATCCAGGCGACTTCGGCCATTTTGAGAGACAGCATGGCGGTGCGAATCTGGCCGCGCGAGCCATAAGTGCCCAAATCAACGCCGTTAGCCAAAAACCGGAGTTCGTCCCGGTGAGGCCCTATGGTGGTTTGACCTCGGGCAATCTCTTCGCGGCGGAGCTTGATCATAGCTTTCTGAAAGCCCTGGGCGATCTCTTCTGTGGAAAAGTTAGTGCGGTTTAGTGGGGTATCCAGGAGTAGCGGAAACTGACCGGGGGGCTGAGGAACAGGATCATAAGCGGGACTATAGGCCAACCTCAGCACTTCGTCCCCGCGGGTAAGCTCGTGGTGGATCATTGCCGCCAGACCTTCGATTTCCTGGATGGCGTGAATTCGGGCCTGGATGATGATTGCTCCGGCTGTGACGACCTGCTTGTCCCAATAGGAGAGTTGGTCGGGGTCGCCGCCGCGCTCGTTGAGCAACTTGAGCAACGCGTTGCGCTGGCTGATGGCTTTGTTGTAAACCGAGAGCGCTGAGGCGTGATGGGGGATGGTTTGTGACAATGCCAGACTAAGGTAACGGCGGCGCTCTGACGGAGAACCCTCGACCACTCTCAACATTTGGGGGAGAAAGAGCACTGTGTTGAAATGTCCAATCGCCTCGTTGGCTTTGCGTATGGTGCCATCCAGCAATATCTCTTTGCGGACGCGGGATGAGCCATTTATACCGTTACTTTCTTGGATGATGCGCACTTCGAGGTGGTGTGATTTGCCCCCGCGTTTGTAATCTGCCACAATCCGCCCGACTGCCAGAGGCTCTTTCCCCGCGATGAAATTGATCACTTGGCGGTCGCTGCTGGCGTGAAAGGATGTGAAAGTCGAGAGGAAATAGATCGCTTCCAGCAGGCTGGTTTTGCCCTGGGCGTTATCCCCGACCAGCAAAATATTTCCGCGCGGTATGTCGACATCCAGGCGAGAGAAATTGCGGAAGTCTGTGAGGGCGAAGTGGGTGAGGTACATTGGGGATTGGGGGCTAGGGATTAGGGATCAGGGATTAGGGACTAGGGATCAGGGACTAGGGATTAGGGATCAGGGACTAGGGATCAGGGACTAGGGATTAGGGGTTAGGAGTTAGGGGTTAGGGGTTAGGAGCTAGGGGTTAGGAGTTAGGGGTTAGAGGTTAGAGAGAAACTTCAATCTCCAACCTCCAACCTCCAATCTCCAATCTCCAACCTCCAACCTCCAACCTCCAACCTCCAATCTCCAATCTCCAACCTCCAACCTCCAATCTCCAACCTCCAACCTCCAATCCCTTAATCGATGAGTGCCTTTTCTTCTTCGGTCACCGGTTCCCAGACGCGCAGAGCGTGATCGGTGAAGAGTATTCCGCGCAGGTGGTCTACCTCATGCTGGAAAATGCGTGACAGCCAGCCCTTTGCTTTGATCTTGACCGGCTGCCCGCGGCGGTTGAGGCCATTCACGGTGACGGAGTAAGATCTCTCCACATCACCGACCAGCCCGGGGACGGAGAGGCAGCCCTCGGTCCCGGTAACCAGGTCCCGAGATGGACGCGAGATTTCGGGGTTGACGAGGGTGTAGAGTTTCGGGAGTACCGTCTCGTCTTCTTCGTCGCCGAATTCCACCACGATCACTTGCAAGGATATATTCACCTGAGGCGCTGCCAGCCCAACGCCGGGAGCCTCCCGCATAATTTCAACCATATCATCGATCAAGATTTGCAGCTGGGGACCAAAATCAGTGACTTTTCGGGCCGTGCGCCGCAGTGTGGGATGGAGGGTGGTTATGATTTCGCGTAAGGGCATTTTGTTATCCAATAGAAGTGTGTTTTCAGGCCATCAATTTTACCCGGAATTTAGTTGATATCGGGGTCGTCTTCTGTTGGGCGATTGTTCTTTGTTTCATCGTGGTAAATATCCAGCCAGGTTGCCATTCGCCCATGCTCTTGGGTCACCCTGGCGCTTTCCTCTTCGGCGCCCAACTCTTCCATTCGCCTGGAGACATCCTGATGCACTAAGGCCGGGTCATGCACGCCATCGAAGGTGAATGTTGCATCTCCGACGTTGATATGGACATCACCGACATTTAGGATCAAACCTATAAGCCCTGGAATTTTATGCCCCAGACTCTGGATGTTCGCGACGGGAGCAGATCGAAAGGACTCTTTTCCAAATGGGCTTTTCTCCCGGTCGATGATTTGATTTCTGGTCACCCGGTAGATATCGTTGCGCCAGTCCATATACTCATACAGCCACCAGAGAAACAGGCCTAACGGAATCAGATAAACTAGACTCCAGATTGGTTGTTTATTTTTGAAAATGGCTTCGAACATAGTGGGGAGCAACCCTGCACTAAACAATAAAACACTAATTAATAACAGCGACGGCAGCCACGCCCCCTTAAAAAATATATACCAGTGTTTGCGGTAGGTAATTATTCCGCCATCGACAATGCGGGTTTTGAAGATGGCAAGCCGGCGAGTTTTTTCGCGTGCCGCAGGGGGAACTTCTTCAGGCTCCTCTGGGATGATGTCTTCTACCTGATAGCCTAGCTGGCGGCGGATAGTCTGACGGATGGCGGCATGTTCCGCTCGGCGCGATCTTTGCCGAGATTTTTGCAGAAACCCTTCGATCATATTTTTCATCCGCTCGGGATGATAGACATCGGTCATCCGCAGCTCACTGTTGAACGTACGCACTATAACATCCCCCATTTGAAGAGCACGCGCAAGGATGTTTCTTGTTTGCACATTAAGTGATTGAATGGTTCGCAGGGGTGTTTCCTGCCGGCTGGAACCTCGCAAGAGAATCCGTTCCCGCCAGACCACCCGGACATTGGTGACAAAGAAGTAATCATTGCGCCAGTCAGCGTATGACCATGCACCCGCTGCTAATCCGAGGAAAGTCACCCGC
>JBDRGC010000314.1:0-12280 GCA_043818215.1 Chloroflexota bacterium
ACTTGACTTGCAACCTAACCCCGAATTGGGGGCCGGGGGGCGTTCCCCATTGTGGTATTATATCCCATCGAGAGATATGCATAATGTTTTTGCGCCAGAAATACTACACAGTGCAGGGCACAGCACTGCGCAAAGAATGGAGAATATAACGAATTGGCGGTCTGCCCCTGCTCATTGGTCTTGCTTTCGCAACAAAACTGGGTCGAATTTTATCCTCGGGCTTGTTTTTGGGATTTCTGTTACTCAAAATCGCCTTTCCAAGGAGCAAGTCTAGTTCAAAAGACACAAATTCGTTACATTCTAAATTCGTTGTAGTGTTTCAGCAAGCCAGACTACAACGAATTTAGAAACAAACGAATTAGCCCCTGACCAAATTCGTTACATTCTAAATTCGTTGTAGTGTTGTTATGCAGAACTCTCTCCCATCTCATAATTTTACAACCCTTAAGGAGTCCCCTATGAAAAGTTCTGGCGTCACCGCAATCGTTGTATCTTGTCTTGTAATTCTTCTTTGCTGCCTTTGTTTCACCATCCTCGTTGCAGTTGGATGTGGAGCCAGCGCCTACTTTATGGAATCAAGCGATGATTTTGTAACATTCGATGATTCCACTCCCGCGTCCACGCCGGTGGTCATCCGCCCCACACCGCCGCCTGAGGACGAATCTACAAATTCCCCGGAGACTTTGGAGCAAGCTGCTGTCCACACAGATACACTGGAAACTTTAGAGCAAGCCATTGTCCCCGTGAACGACTTGCTTGACCTGGCGCAACGACTCGAAGGCAAGGTCAATATCCCGGTCACATTAGACCCTCCCCCGGCACCGTTGCAGGTTGGGGCGCAGGACATCTTTTGGGTCATGGACACCGACACCGATGAAAGCTTCGAAATTGATGCCACCCTGCGCTACGCCACCGACCACGCCTATTTCTGGATCGAGAACGGCGTCCATTACGATGAAGATGAATTGCAAAATTTAGCAGAAACCTTCGAAAATCATATCTATCCCACCAATCGCGAATTTTTCGGCAGCGAGTGGTCACCGGGCATCGATGGCGATCCCCATTTGTACATAATCTACGCCAGCGGCCTGGGTTACAATCTGGCCGGCTATTTCTCGTCGGTAGATGAGTATCATCCCCTGGCTCATGAATACTCTAACGCTCATGAGACCTTCATGCTCAATTCGGATAACGTCAACCTGGACGAAGACTTCACTTACGGCGTTCTGGCCCACGAATTCCAGCACATGATCCACTGGTACCGAGACCGCAACGAGACCACCTGGCTCAACGAAGGCTTTTCCGAATTAGCCTCTTTTCTCAATGGCTATGACGCCGGCGGCTTTGATTACCTCTACACCCGCAACCCCGATTTACAGCTAAACGTGTGGCCCAACGATCCTGACGAGACATCTCCGCATTATGGGGCTGCCTTTCTCTTTGTGACATATTTCCTGGACCGATTTGGAGATGAGGCCACTCAGGCGTTGGTGGGGCATCCTGCCAATGGAATGTCCAGCATTGATGCCGTCCTGGCGGAGATTGGGGCCGGGGTTGCCGACCCGATCACCGGTGCCCCCATTGGAGCCGACGACGTCTTCCTGGATTGGGTTCTGACCTCATATCTAACCGACGCAGATGTGGCTGACGGACGTTTCACCTATCATAACTATGCCGCGGCCCCCCAAGCCGGCGATACCGAGTCCATTCGCTCCTGCCCCACCGACCTCCTGACCCACGACGTCCACCAATACGGCGTGGATTATATCCGTATTGATTGCCCCGGAGATCACACCCTGCATTTCGAAGGCTCGGTGCAAGTGGGGGTGCTGCCAGCCGAGGCCTATTCGGGAGATTACGCTTTTTGGTCGAACAAGGGCGACGAGTCAGATATGACCTTAACCCAGACCTTCGATTTCACTGAGCATTCCGGCCCGTTGACCCTCACCTATTGGACCTGGTACGATATCGAAGAAGGTTACGATTATATCTATCTGGCGGCATCGTCTGATGGCGCGACCTGGCAAATTCTTACCACTCCCTCGGGGACGCCGGAAGACCCCTCGGGCAACAGCTACGGTTGGGGCTACAATGACCTCTCCGGGGGCGATGGAACCTGGATTCAAGAAAAGGTTGATATTTCCCAATTTGCCGGGCAGCAGGTGCAAATCCGGTTCGAATACGTTACCGACGCGGCCGTCAATGGCGAAGGTTTCCTCCTCGACGATATCGCCATCCCAGAGACGGGTTACTTCGCGGATTTCGAGAGTGATGCGGGTGGTTGGGAGGCGGCCGGCTTTGTGCGTATCCAGAATATCCTCCCCCAGACTTTTCGCCTGGCCTTGATCACTAACGGGAATACTACTCAGGTAGAATACATCCCCCTGAGCGCAGACAACAGCGCAGATATTGTCCTGCATATCGGCGACGACGTGGACGATGTGACATTGGTAGTCACCGGAACCACGCGCTTCACCCGCCAAACCGCGGCCTACCGCTTTGAGATATTGCCCTGAAAAGAGCGTGGAGGGTGGAACGGGGGGCGGGGGCGGGGAGCGAAAATGGCGCGCTACACGCTTTCCGCCTCACGCTACACGCTCTCCGCTTCCCGCTCCACTAATCGCGTGGCTTTCGCAGAGTAATTAGCTGCTCCTCTAACTCGTTCCGGCGGGCGGCAGCGGCCTCTTTGACCTCTGCTTGAATGCGTTGGGCCTGTGCCTGCATTTTAGCACGCAAGTCATCTCCCGACGCGGGGGTCAGCAAAAGTGCCAGAGTCGCTCCCACCAATCCTCCCATAACAGCCCCAGATAAAAAACTGATTGTGCGTTTCATACTTGCCTCCTCGAAATTTGATTACACTCGATTAGTATTCTTTGATATTATAATTGAGTATCTTCACAAAAATAAGGGGTGGCAGGATGCTAAGGAATGAAAATTACCGCTCAGGCGGCACCCTGTAAATAACTTGCGCGTTTGTATCCTAACGCGAGCGCCGGTTGAGTAGCGGAGGCACACGCTTTTCGTGCCGGAGCATATCGAAACCCAGCGGATTACGGCTAATTAACCCACTTTCCTTTTCCATCTCTTTGCGCCTTGGCATCTTCACCTGCACTTGAACGCAGGAATAAGTGTGCGACTCATCGTGCCCTTTGGGTATTGCGTTAAACACCTCCACAGGAGATTAAAAATGACTCATCACCTGGCTTTCATTCCTCCCCATTGGCGAGGCCGTATTTTCTGGCCCTTGCTAGCGCTGACCGTACTTATAATGCTCGTATTTGGAGTTACCGGCGCGCCTATGAATACTGAGGCCGCCCCTTACGGGGTGATCTCGTTCGAAGTGGCTGGCAGCGTTGCGCGCGCCGGGCAAATCCTGGCAAGCTGGGATGCCGTCGCTCGGGAACGGGCTGCCTTTGGTTTAGGGCTGGATTTCCTCTTTATCCCCGTGTATGCGTTGACGATTTCCCTTGGCTGTGTCATGGCCGCGGATGTGCTCCGGCGTCACGCGTGGCCTTTGGCTTCCCCAGGCGCTGTGTTGATTTGGGGAGTGTTTCTGGCCGCTTTGCTGGATGTGATCGAAAACATTGCCCTGACGATCACTCTGTTTGGCTCGGTCTTGTCTCCCTGGCCTCAAATCGCCCAGTGGTGTGCTGTCCCAAAGTTTGCGCTGCTTTTCCTGGGGTTAGTGTATGCCCTCTTTGGCGCGGTTGTCAGGCTATTCTATCTCAGAACGTAACTGCTACAGTTGGGCGTAAGTCCTTTGGCAGCTAATCACCACAATACACCAAGGGCATCCAGTCAAGCTGGACGAACTGTGCTTCGCGAAGGGCACAAAGATTCACACACCTGTGTCCCGAAGGGGTAAAGAAAACCAGCCCTCTGAGTTATTGTGGGGCGCGGTACACGGACACTTGCACCCCCCGGCACCGCCCGCCGGGGCAGGTGCGCACAGTGCCTGCATAGGTATGCGGTGAAATTGCAGGTGTTGCACGGATTTACCCTTAAGGGCACGATGATACGGACACCGTGCCAGTACGGCGTAGATCCAAAGAAAAATCCGTATAATCCGCATAATCCGTGTACAAAAAGAGTTTGACCACACAAAACATCAAAGAGCCAGAAAACCTTGTTGATCACAAGTACTCCCGCTTGACAGTCCCGCCCGCTATCGTTATACTCTTGCCACAATTGAAAATTTACCGCACGGGGAGCCTGGTGTTGCCAGGCTGAGAGAAGCGACGTAATCGCTTGACCCGCGAACCTGATCCGGATAATGCCGGCGGAGGAATCGCACAGCACCAACAAAAATCCCTCCTCGCCGGAGGGATTTTTTTGATAGAAATGAGTAATGAGTACTTGCTTCTCGTTACCCGTTATCCGTTACCCGTTACTCACCACTACACAATGCGCACACTAATCTTTGCAAACGGAGTACTCGATCATCTCCCCATCGAGATTCAACCCGACGACTTCATCATTGCCGCCGACGGTGGCGCACGCCATTGTCTGGCCCTGGGATTGATTCCTGCGATGGTCGTTGGCGATTTCGACTCCCTGACCGCCGACGAATTGACATCCCTGGAGGCCGCGGGCGCCGAGTTGATCCGCCACCCCGCCCGCAAGGATGAAACCGACCTGGAATTAGCGCTGCTCCAGGCCATCGAATTGGGAGCCAGCGAGGTGGTGATTCTCGGCGCTCTGGGCGCTCGTTGGGATATGACTCTGGCGAACCTGCTCCTGCTGGCCCATCCCAACCTGAGACATCCCCACATTCGAGTGCTCGCCGGGCACCAGGAAATAACCTTGCTGCGCGCCGGCGAAACAGTCGAATTACGCGGTCAGCCAGGCGATACTGTTTCCCTGATTCCCCTGCGCGGCGACGCCCGCGGCATCACCACCGAGGGTTTGGAGTACCCCCTCGACCGCGGCGGGCTGAAATTCGGCGCCACCCGCGGCATCAGCAATGTGCTGCTGCGCCAGAGAGCCAGCGTGACATTGGAAGATGGCTTGCTGCTATGCGTGGTGATTCATCGCATTGGGGATTGGTAAATTGGTAAATTGGGGATTGGGAAACCGGTAAATTGGGGATTGGGAAACTGGTAAATTGGGGATTGGGAAACCGGTAAATTGGGGATTGGGGATTGGGAAACCGGTAAATTGGGAGACTGGAAAAACACAACCTACCAATCTACCAACCTACCAATCTACCAATCTACCAATCTACCAATCCCCAATCTACCAACCTACCAATATACCAATCTACCAACCTACCAATCTACCAACCTACCAATCTACCAACCTACCAACCTACCTACCAACCTACCAATCCACTAACCCGGAGGCCTCCATGAAACCCAAAACCCTATCACGTTTCACGTTTTACGCATCACTCGCTTTATTCACGCTGCTGACTGTTTCTTGCCGCTCGCAGGCAGCACCCGCCACACTCGTCCCCACTCCCCCCACTCCCGCCACTCCCACCGCTCTCGCTGAACCTCGCACCCTGACCGTGATGACCCACGATTCCTTCGCGGTTTCCGAAGATGTCATCGCAGCCTTCGAGGATGAGCACAACGTAGAAGTGCGTTTCCTGGAAGCGGGCGACACCGGCACTGCGGTCAACAAGGCCGCACTCTCCAAAGACGCGCCTCTGGCCGATGTATTCTACGGCGCAGATAACACCTTCCTCAGCCGCGCTCTGGAGGAGGGCATCTTCGAGCCATACAACTCCCCCTTGCTGGCTGACATCCCCGATCGCTTCGAATTGGACCCCGAAAACCGCGCCCTGCCCGTAGACTTTGGCGATGTTTGCCTGAACTACGATGTGGCCTACTTCGCCGAAAACGATCTCACACCCCCCGAAAACCTCGAAGATCTGCTCAAGCCCGAATACACCAGTCTGCTGGTGGTCGAGAACCCGGCCACATCCTCGCCTGGCCTGGCTTTCTTGTTCGCCACCATCGGCCACTTCGGGGATGTGAAGTACCTTGAATTCTGGCAGGGACTGGTCGATAACGATGTCAAGGTAGTCAACGACTGGGAGACAGCCTATTACAGCGAATTCAGCCGTTGGGGCGGCACGCGGCCCATCGTAGTATCCTACGGCTCCAGCCCGCCCTTCGAGGTCATCTTCGCCGAGGAGCCAATGGAAGAGCCACCCACTGCGGCCGTAGTCGGTGACGGGAGCTGCTTCCGCCAAATCGAGTTCGTCGGCATCCTCAAAGGCACCGAAAACCGTGACCTGGCCGAGAAGTTTGTGGACTTTATGCTCTCCCCCGCATTCCAGGAAGATATCCCCCTGCAAATGTACGTCTTACCGGTCAATCCAAACGCCCAACTCGACGAGACCTTCGCTAAATATCTGGTCATCCCCGAAAACCCCGCCAGCCTCGACTCCGATGCCATCGCCGCCAACCGTGAAGCCTGGATCAATGCGTGGACGGAGGTGGTGTTGCGGTAGTGATTGGAGATTGGAGACTGGAGATTGGAGGTTGGAGACTAGAGATTAGAGACTGGAGATTGGTAATTACTTAGCGTTTGCAGGAAACGAAACACGCCATCCAGAAACATGCAACAGCCGTGTCATTGCGAAGCAGCTTTTCCGCTGACACTTGCACCGCACTGCGTTTGGTGCAGTGCAGGTGAGCAATCTCATCCTTGGCGAGAAGGAGATTGCTTCGTCACACAGAACGTTTCTCGCAATGACATTTTTCCGTTCGTGCAAAACCTAAGCAATTAGAGGTTGTGCAATCTCCAATCTCCAATCTCTAATCTCTAATCTCTAATCTCCAATCTACAATCTCCGCATTTTATGAAGAAAACACTTCTGCCCATTGCTCTTTGGTTAGCCCCGTTAGCATTTCTAGGGCTATTCTATTTTTACCCCCTGGCGAGCATTTTTGGCCTTAGCCTGGCGCGCAGCGAGGCCGGGGCATTGGCGCCTTTTGCGGAGGCCATTGCTTCTCCCTCGGTGCGGGGCGTGCTGGGATTCACAATCTGGCAGGCGACCCTCTCCACCCTGCTGACTCTGCTGGTCGGGCTGCCGGGCGCATACCTGCTGGCCCGATTCGACTTTCGGGGCAAATCGTTGTTGCGGGCGCTGACCGGCGTTCCATTCGTGATGCCCACTTTGGTGGTCGCGGCGGGCTTCAACGCCTTGCTGGGGCCGAAAGGCTGGGTCAACGCGGCGGCAATGGCAGTCTTTGATCTCTCCGCTCCGCCCATCCAATTCATCAATACCCTGACCGCCATTTTAGCCGCCCACGTTTTCTACAACACCACCATCGTGCTACGCATGGTGGGCGATTTCTGGTCTCACCTCGACCCGCGGCTGGGGCAGGCTGCCCAAACCCTGGGAGCCAACCGCTGGCAGGTTTTGAGCAAAGTGACCCTGCCGCTGCTCATGCCAGCCATCGCGGCCGCGGCCCTGCTGGTTTTCATCTTCGATTTCACATCCTTTGGGGTAGTACTGATTCTCGGCGGCCCGCGCTTCGCCACCCTGGAGGTCGAAATTTATTACCAGACCATCAGCCTGTTCAACCTGCCCCTGGCTGCTGTGCTTTCGATGCTGCAACTGGGCTGCACTCTGGCGCTCACAGTGGTCTACACCCGGCTGGCCTCCCGTCTCTCCCGGCCACTGACCCTGCGCTCCCGCCGGCACACTCAAAAACGGTTGACGACCTGGCGTACTCGCGTGTTTGCCGGATTGATGATTGGCTTGCTGCTGATTTTGCTGACCACCCCCCTGCTGGCCCTGGCAACCCGTTCGGTGACTTCCCTGGAAACCCGACGCGACCGTGAGGGGGAGGTGACCCAAGGGCTGACTCTCGACTTCTACCGTGAGCTGACCGTCAACCGCCAGGCGTCCCTGTTCTATGTGCCTCCCATCACCGCCATCGGGATTTCACTCAGCTATGCCGCCGCGACGGTGGTGCTGGCCCTGCTCTTAGGGATGCCCGCGGCCTGGGCATTGGCCCGGGACCGCGAATCCCGCCTGAACCGGATTCTCGACCCGCTGCTGATGCTCCCCCTGGGGACTTCGGCGGTCACCCTGGGGTTGGGATTCATCGTCGCATTGGCGCATCCCCCCCTGAATTTGCGGACGTCGCCCCTGCTGGTTCCCATCGCCCACACGCTGGTGGCCTTCCCCTTCGTGGTGCGCAGCCTGACCCCGGCTTTGCAGAGCATCCAACCCCGCTTGCGGCAGGCGGCCGCGGTGCTGGGGGCCTCGCCCCGTCAAGTCATGCTCCACATCGACTTCCCGCTGGTCGGCCGCGCCCTGCTGGTAGCCGCGACCTTTGCTTTCACCATTTCCATCGGCGAGTTCGGCGCCACTTCGCTCATCTCCCGGCCCGAGTATCCCACCGTGCCCGTGGTGATCTATCGTTTTCTCTCGCGTCCCGGTGGGTTGAATTACGGGCAGGCATTGGCCCTGAGCACAATTCTGATGGGTGTGGCCGTGGGCGGGATGCTGGCGATAGAGCGATTCAGGGTGGCGGATGTGGGGGAATTCTAGAATAAAACGTGACATGGTCCCTGAAGCGCAGCGGAGTGTGAAACGTGAGACGTGACGCTTCACGTTTCACGTTTGACGTTTCACGAATATCGTATATACTTTGAAATAGAAGACAATTACCCCAAACAAAGTGAGTTTTCAATGAATGTTTTAACTCTAAACCCCAAGATAGCATCATCTCTCGATATCATAGAAGGCCACACCCCAGACGATAAGGTTCTATCTCTGCTAGAAACCTATCTGGCCGCCCAAATCCGGGCTTGTGAACAAGAAATAAGCAAATACGAAGTCAGACACCGTTCTACTTTCGTAGAGTTCGCGAAAGCCTGGTCACAAGACCAAATCCCGAACAAGCACAGTCACGCTATCGAGCGCGATTATATGGAGTGGGAAGGATTAGTTGCCGAGAAACACCGCTGGTTCGAACAGCTTCAGATCCTGCCCAGCCGGGACACACTGGGAACAACTGAGCGATGATGGCATATAAATGGCTGGCAGCAGTTAAAGAAGCTGCGAAGCGATACTTTCCTGATAAGCCCCTCCACACACAGATAATTCGCAGAACTCGTATCAAGATTCGAATTGAGATTGGCGAAGATATTTTTGCCGATCTTTTTTATCGTGAAGAGACTGAACGAGTCGATTACACCCTGATTGTCGCCTATAAAAGATATTATGGTCTGGACAATCTGGGCGGATGGCATGAGCATCCAATTGGCACGCCAGAATCACATATTCTGATCAATCAACCAACACCAGGGGAAGCTATCAGTCGTCTACGCAAAGCTGTTGACGAACTCAGCCGTTAATTTGACCCCATGAATGGACTAACTCTCACCAATATTTACAAAACCTTTGGTGAGACCCATGCCCTGCGCGGGGTCTCCTTCGATGTGGCCGGGGGCGAGATTGTAGCCCTGCTCGGCCCCAGCGGGTGCGGGAAATCTACTCTACTGGCGATCATTGCCGGGTTGGAACCGCCCGATGCGGGCAGCGTGGCCTGGGACGGGGAATCGCTGCGGGGCGTGCCACCCCACCAACGGGGGTTCGGGTTGATGTTCCAGGATTACGCTCTTTTTCCCCATAAAAACGTATCCGAGAACGTGGCTTTTGGCCTTCAGATGTCAAAAGACCTGACAGATTTTCGGAAACCTGTCAGGTCTGACAAAATACACCAGCGCGTCGCCGAGGTGCTGGAACTGGTCGGGCTTCCCGATTACGGCCCGCGGGATGTGAACACTCTCTCCGGCGGGGAGCAGCAGCGCGTCGCCCTGGCGCGTTCGCTGGCCCCCCGTCCGCGCTTGCTGATGCTCGACGAACCCCTCGGCTCGCTGGATCGCACCCTGCGGGAGCGGTTACTCATCGAGTTACGGGATATCCTGCGTCAGATGAAGCAGACGGCTTTGTACGTCACACACGACCAGGAGGAGGCCTTCGCCCTGGCCGACCGGGTGGTGGTGATGAACGCCGGGCAAGAAGCCCAAATCGGTACGCCGCAGGAAATCTACCGGCAGCCTGCCTCGGTGTTCGTGGCGCGTTTTTTGGGGTTGAATAACCTGCTGGAAGGCGAGGTGCGGGAGACTCCCCAAGGGTGGGTGGTGGTCACTCCGATTGGGGAACTGCCTTTCGATGGAACCGCCCGCGGCCCGGTCACGGTGCTGCTGCGCCCTGACGGGATGCGAATCGGCCTCAAGAGGCAGCAACCAACCCTTGAAGGGCAGGTGGTGGAACGGTCTTTTCGGGGGAGTATATGCCGCACGCTAATCGAGATCGAAGGAAAACGGCTGACTTTTGATTTTGTGTCAGCGCAAGCAGACATCCCGGAGGTGGGGGAATCCATCAAATTGGGATTCGATCCCCAGGAAGCGATTCAGGTGTTCGGGTGAAAGTCACTGTCATCAAGCGCAATCCGAAAGGGCAGGAAACCTGGCGATACCGCGGCGAGGTGCTTGAGCGCGGAGAGAATTATCTGATTTTGGAGGCGTTCTTCGACCGCGATGGTTTAGCTTTCCACGGAATGCAGCTACGCAGAGGCGACCGCTTCGTGGAGACTTACTATACCGACCGTTGGTACAATATCTTCGAGATTCACGCTCGGGATGACGGTCAACTGAAAGGGTGGTACTGCAATGTGGCGACTCCCGCGGTTATCGAGGGGGATAGTGTTTCATACCGTGACCTGGCCCTGGATTTGCTGGTGTTCCCCGATGGGCGTCAAATTGTGTTGGATGAAGATGAATTCGCGGCGTTGTCACTTTCCCCCAAGATGCGCGCTCAAGCACAGACCGCGCTGAGAAATTTGCAGGCTACATTTGATGCCGGGGCGCCATCAGATGTAGCCCCGGCAAAATTCGAGTAATGGCAATAGCGCCTAAGTCACCCGGGAACGGCAGATGCGCTGTTATGCGTGATCGTGAAACGTGATGCGTGAAGTCTTCGATATAAACTGTCACGTTTTCTCGTTTCACGAGGTGTAAGCACTCAGTCGACTTTTGTGGTACTGCGATTAAAGTATGAACGCCAGGTTCGAGATTTGGGCTGCGAGGCCAAACAGATTATCACCGTTGTTATAAAGATACCAGGCTCCCGCAGCACTAACTGCACAACAGCAGCACAATACAATTGCTACAACGACAATGATCACGGTTTTGTTGTCTTTTTTCTCGCCTGGAGCTTTATACTCATCGGGGGTAACGGTTTCACCAAAATCACCATAGTCTTCAGTCATTTTACTTCTCCTCTCGAAAATAATTGATTAGGACTTACGCGGTTCAAGGTGTTTTGCACCTGACTCACAGAATTATAGCACGGCAAACACAAATGGCAATAATGTGCCCATTTCCTGTGCGGCTATGCCAAACATTCCCAAAGAAAGCAGAATAATGATACCGCCGATACAGAATCCAATTACTCCTATGGCAACGCCGATCCAGCCCATGATTATGCCAGCTGTAGCCAGTCCCTCACCGCCGAGCGTGCCCGCGCTCGCATTGATTTCTTTCTTTGCCATCGAGCCGGTGATCAGGGCAATTACGCTTCCAATAAAGGGAAAAAGCGTCAAGCCCAAAATACCGGCCACAAGACTGATCATTGCTGTCGTAGAGTTGGGAACAACTGATGGTGTCCTTGAATGGGGTTCAGAAAAACTTGGATAGTCAGACATTTTACTCTCCTGGGACTACTGAAATGTGAAGCGAGTGGCGAGTGGCGAAGTAAGTGTACCAATTTTTTTGGGCTTGGGTAACGGGTTATGAGTAACGATTGTGTAACCGGTTTGGCGTTTTTGCTCCGACTGCTGCTCAATCATAACCAAACTTGGCAAATCCCGCCGCTTATCACTTTGGCGGAGCCACATCCGGTTCACACGGAGTTAGCTAGCACACTATTTCGCGAGGACATCATCCAAAAAACGAGAAATTCTGTCGCGATTAGCGGTTAGATTTGAGTATTGCTTGTCGCTAACATCACTATACCTTGCCAGCACCTTCCGATTTATTTCTTCCTGATTTTCAAATATGCTAAGTGAACGAAAATCTAAACCCCACCTCTCAAATTGAAGTAATGTTATTGTGGCATCTCTAGTTTTCGTGTCGGTGGGTAGAGCAAAAAGCATGAGAGCTGGTTTCATGTCATTTAATCTACAATCAACCGAGTAGCTTCCCTCTGGATCATATTGGGGGTGATGCCAATCAAATTTTCTTCTTTCTTCGGGAACTTGTTTTTCAATAAAAACTCTAAAATCTTCCATGAATGTGGATTTTACTC
>JBDRGC010000315.1:0-33559 GCA_043818215.1 Chloroflexota bacterium
TCGCGGAAGCCCCACTCGAATTCCCGGCCTGTTCGACCAACTCCCGGAAGCTAGTCTGCCCATCCCATTGATTCTCCTCCGAGAGGCGCAACTCCCTAAAGGAAGACCACTTGAGTCTCAGCTTTTGCGGCAGATGAGTGACCACCTGAGTCAGCAGCAATTCACTGAGCGGCTCGGAGAGCGAAGTGATGCGCAACTGGCACTCGTTGCCCGGAACCACGTTCAGCCGGCCATTTTCTCCCCGCGGCCCGGCCTGGGGCACGATCAGGCTGGAAATTGTGTAGGGCCGCATTCCATTGTGACTGTGCAGTTCATTGGCCATCCCCGGATCGTGCTGGGCGATCTGCCCCAGCAGCCAGCTCTGGGCTTGCCGTCCGTAGAATCCTTCCAGGGTGGTCGGCTCGGTGGGGGTGAGGGTGAGGAGGAGGGAGAGGAGCATGAGGGGGCAGAGGTTAGAGGGTAGAGGGCAGAGGGTAGAGGGTAGAGGGCAGAGGGTAGAGGGTAGAGGGTAGAGGGCTAGGAGTCAGGGATCAGGGACTAGGGATCAGTTCAGGTTGATTTATGTGCTGATTTTTACTAGTACTCGTGGGGCGTGTTCTTTCACTGTTCCATCTTTGAGTTCACGAGGTGTGTAAACATATTCCATATTCCGTTCTGGTGAAGCGCAGGCCAGAGTCATCCCCGCCGTCATCATTTTCGTGCCTCCGGTAATATCCGATACAACATCACAGGGTTGCAATCCTAAATCAGGTGCCCAAACAGAGTAGATTTTTTCTACCATCTCCCATGTTCTTTCGATGTTGTCTGCATCAACGATGGTTTCTTCCAGCGAATGAACACGAATTCGCGGCCATTGATTTTTTATTTTGGATAGCAGTTCGTTAGCAGTAGACATAGATGCGAGGGTCGATAAAAGCCAGATATGGGTTAATGCTGATTGGTGGTGTTCTATAATCTGCCACGGAACGTATAAATTGCCTGGGCTGACAAGAATAATGATCCCCTTGTGAGGATTAATTGGTTCCACATCAACGTCAATGGTTGTTTCTTTTTTCGTCCGCGACGCATCGAGCCAAAAAAGTAGCAGAACCGCAACGAAAAGTGCAGCAGCAAGTATATATGCTCCGATCAATTCGCCTTCTGTGGTGATCTGATCGTAAATCACCTGGATCACCACGGTGAGTGCTGCTGTGCCCACAACATACCGGACGATGGAGCGTTCTGGAGAGAGAAATACCAACCAACGATTCTTTAGATTCATATCGAACTCCCAGGGATTCGTTTCTTCCGTGCGATATCCCGCACCGCTTGCAGATTGATGATCTCGGCTACCTCGTAGCGCGGCGGGGTGGTTTCGGGCACTGGTCGGATGCGTACGATAGCGGGGAAATAGCCCATGCGACCGTGCAGCTCGGCCAGCAACGTGAGAGCGGCGAAATTGTAGGCCGGCGGGACGAGCAGGATGGGGCGCGTTTGCCATTCTTCGGGGGTGAGATTCAGCGAGTCAACGAGTCGGCAAATCTGCGAGTGGAAGGATTCCGCGTTGTCGAACAGGGCGGGGACGTGGCGGACTTCGGTGATGGGCTGCCCGGTGAGGGATTCGAGCTGGGTGCGCTGGGGAGCGGTCAAAGGATGAGAGAAGTTTAGAATAAGCATCGGTTATGTTATACTTTGGATTATGGATGTCACTGAAAAAATATCTGAAATCACGCAGCGCATTGTCAATCACAGCCAGCCCGAAAAGATCATCCTGTTTGGCTCCTACGCCCGCGGGGATTTTGGGCCAGATAGTGACGTGGACTTATTAGTAGTCATTCCAGGTCTAAAGAATTTACGGGCTGAGAGTACCCGTCTGCGCGGGGTATTGCGGGGCTTGTTGGTTCCCGTGGACATTGTCGTGGCAACACCTGAACAATTGGATCGCCTTGGGAATGTCGCCGGCCTGGTTTATCGGGATGCCTTGGCAGAAGGAAAGGTGCTGTATGAGCGAACCACAGGATGATGTAAGCAGAGAGTGGTTGCAGCGCGCCCGTTCTGACTTACGACTTGGAAAGGGCGTATACAGAAGTTGGGGGAGCATTGTAAAGCAACGGATTACACAGATTGCACAGATAAAAGGTATTAAAAATCAGTGACAACGTGCCCTTTAGGGTAAATCAGTGACAACGTGCCCTTTAGGGTAAATCGGTGACATCGTGCCCTTTGGGTAAATCCGTGGTTGTGTAGGTCTGGAACGCCGCTCCCCCCCAACTAATAGATGCGCCCACTTGGAAAAGTCGCTTTGAAGACACGTGGAGTCTTGCCAGAGGATGCCAGTTTTCACGCCCAATAATGTGCAGAAAAGGCATCGAAGGCTTTGCTACTGTAATTGGGCATTCCTTTTCCGAGAACACATGCCATCGAGTAACCGTTCACTCCCCTGGCAAAATGGGACGCGGATTTCACGGATTTACGCGGAAAAAAAATCTGCGTTCATCTGCGTTAATCCGCGTCCTATTCTTCAGGGGGGCTGAACGGTTACGACGCGGGAGTACGCATCGTGTACCTGGTGCGGGGCGAGCGGGTGGATTTTTGCAGGGGCGGTATCATTTTATTAGAGGGGAGAGGTTAGAGGGCAGAGGCAGGCAGGGGGCGCGGCTCCTGCCTGTTTCCGGGGAACGGGGCATAGCGCAGCGCTAAACGCAACTCTCAACCCGTTTCCCAGAAACGCTGACTATACTACCGGATCATCGGGATGCGCTTCATTCCACTGCGCTGCCAGATCATCCGCCGTCTTGCCGATATTCTCGGCGTTGATGATTTTGCCCCGGAACGCGCCTTCGGTGTTGAGCGCCCGCAGGATGCGTTTATCCACCCTGACCTTGATTTCGAAGTCGCCGTCCAGGTCGAGGTTGGGGGTGTAGATAGCGATGCCGGTGTGAACCGGGCGGCCGTCCAGCAGCAGCCCGATGAGTGTTTCCACCTCGCTTTCCTGCACGTTCTTGACCACGCCAGGGGAGAGGGTGGTGCGCTGAGTGATCAGCTCGAGGAAGCGTTCTTCATTGGCCGCGTCGCCCAAGTCGATGCGGGGGCGGTAGGCGGTGATAGCGTGCATTTTGGTTGCCATGAGGTTGGTCTCCTTTGTTGGGTGGAGACCCCAGGGGTTTTTACAAGCAGAAGCCTGGCTTGCACTTGCTGTGAGAAACCCCTGGGGTCTTTTTGATGAATGGTTGTTTATCCCCCAGGGCCGCGCCACTGGGAGGGATTTTTGATTGTAGATTTTTGATTGCGTGCGATTTGATTTAGACTACTGTGCAATTGGATTTGCACTGGTGTGCAATTTGGATTTGACTGAGTGTAATTTAATTTGCACTCCCGTGCGATTGGGGTTGGAGTCGTGCGTATTTGGAGAGGAATTGAGTTGCTGGAAAATGGGAGGAAGGCTGCGTTGGATGGGGGTGAGGGGGTGGGAGAGGAGGAGGAGGAGCATTTTAGACAATTTCCTGGGGAGGTTCAAAATCAGCATCTTCTAAAATCCATTCTGGATTTTGCTGCCACTTTTTAGGCATCCTGACTTTTAGCCAAAAGAAAGTTAGCTTTACGTGTTCTTGTGATAAAACATTCCTGATTTCACGACAATTTTCCAAAATATCATGATGGAGACAGGAGTGATTGCCAATGATGAAATAGTATATTTCAAATGTTTCATCTTCTTCTGTTTGTTGATGATGAATAACCGCTTTAATTTCTCGCAGAATTTGAGCCTTGCCAACCTCGATCTCGTCAGTTGCTCCGAACATCAATTTTGCTTCACCAACACAAACTAATCGTATCTTACTACCAGTTCTATTAGGTGATTTCTCATAAAAATATAAATCTATTTCTTGGGTTTTGTGTTCACCCTTGTCCTCTACGTTAATTTCTTTCGGGCCTTTTTCCAAACATTTGTATCTTCGCGATACAAAGCTACCTGCATGATCTTCTAGTCTCGCAACATGTTGCCGTTCAATAAATTTTTTGTGCCCGCCAGGTACAGAATTGCAGATTTTTGACAAATTTACATGGCTATCCAAGTAACCTATATGAAAGTTCACTATTGCTGATTGAAAAAATTTTTCATTCTTGCGCCACGGTCGATCATCGGGCGGTGGCCTTTTCGTAGTTAGCAATACTTTACAAGTAAAACCAAGAGAACCCGTATTAGCCAGACAAACAAGATGCTCTTCCAGAGATTTACTAACAATAAAAGAAGAGAGTGAGACAGGTACCTTTCCACTGGTTCCAAGGAAGTGTTTATTTATATAAGAGTGATCACTAAAAAAATGTGCAAAGAAACTCTTGATTAACGGGGATTGCTTTGCGAACTTGGTATTACTAAATTTCTTGATTTCTTTTTCTAAATGCCGATCATAAACGATACTTGTATCAGCTTTATGTGAACTTATGTAGACTATCACCAATTCAAAACACGGAATACCCGCTTTGGTCTTACACTCCAAACTCTCGGGATCAATTATCAGGTCCATCTTCGCCCTCTTCTAAATGATGCGCCGCCTTTGACAAGGCAAGTGATTCTAATAAATTGTCCGCAAAGAAATCGTCATATTCAGGCGGTGCTTTTGACAAATCCAAGTAACCAGTTTTCTGAATTGGCAATTCATCTATGGAGCTACATCTACATCCTTTCTTCCGGTACATAAAATATATTTTTGCATCATCACGCTTCAATTTAAGGAGGTGTCCTGGAACTTGATTTTCAGTTTCGGCGATGCGAGTTTGAACCCTAAGAAGTAAGTGTTCGCTGTGTGTCTCTAACAAAAATACTGGTTTTTTGGATAATGCAGACTCAATAAACATGTCCGCTAGTCTTGCCTGTGCCCCTGGATGAAGATGCAGCTCCGGTTGCTCGATGATGACCAATGAGCCTGGTTTCGCAAGCACACTCTGCACAATTATAGGAAATGCCTGAGAAGCACCAAAGCCAACATCAATCAGGTTGGGATCAAAATTACTGTTGCCTTCATCAATGTAGATTTGAGCCATTAGACCCAAGTCACCAGAGTAATATTTAGTGGCTTTTGCAGCCACTCCTATTATTACATGATTCACCCATCTGTTAATCTCTTCTCTCTCCTCATCATCTACATCTTCAGAAAGGAAACGAATAAAAGCATCTAACCCGAGACTGTGCCAACGCCGTTTTTCGAATTGATCAAGTGAGTAGATTCGCCTGGGTTCAGGGCGTATGGGACCAAAATACTCAATAGAACGCAAAAACAACTCGATTCGTTCGCGAAAAGCCCCTAACAAATTGTTGACCAAGCCAAAGTCGGTTGTCGAATCCGGATCATCCCTGGGTGTCTTCCCCGACAAATCTACAAGCCGCGGCAAGAAACCGTTTTCATATTCAATAGATACTGAAGACCAATGCAAATCATCATCGTTGATCTCATGTTGCTTAAGGAATTCGCTCCAGGGAAACCATTCCTCGGACCATGTCCACGATTCTTGCTGTTCGTCCCTTTCTATTTGTTTCTCTTCTTCCGATGCAAGGTCTTCAAAAACACGTTCGGCGGCAAAAATGGTTTCTTGCTCTTGCTCCTTTAAAATTTCCCAAGGACAGTCTATTTGAACCGCAACAGGAACCACTCTGGGCACTTTCTCTTCCCCTCTCTGATCCCATGCGAAACTCACGCTTAGATCTAGGATAGTTGGTGTGTCATCGATCGGAATCGGTTCGCGTCGTGCCTGAAGAAGTTGCTGGTTGATTCTATTCCTTAGTGCATCAATCGGATTAGAAGTTCTAATCAATTCTTCATTTATATCTTGAACCAGATCACACCGGAAGCGAAAAGTAATTATGCTCTTTAGTTCTTGCCTATGGACTGTTGTCTTGAAATTCTCTAGATCGACACCTTCATCTACGACAAACGCAAGGGGTTCTTTTTCAGTCCCATAGTCCAAACTCTGCTTCAACAACCGCAACGCCCGGATCACCACGCTCTTGCCGCTGGAGTTGCGCCCGAAAAGCAGCGTGATTGGGCGCAACTCGATCCAGCCGGTGTCTTTGAAGGCCATAAAATTTTCGAGGCGTATCGCTTTTACTGTCAAGTTGATCTCCTATTCATTCTTCCAGCTGCACGTCCTGCGCTTCGAGGCCTTTCATACCCTTCCCAATCCGGTAAACGACGCGCTGCCCTTTTTCTAAGGTATCTACCCCGCGTAACTGCTTGCGATGGACGAAGACATCTGGGCCGCCATCGTCGGGTTTGATGAATCCGAAGGCTTTACTTTTCCCAAGCCCGAAGACTTTGACTTCGCCGCGCTGCTCAGATACACCAGCCGGTTCGCATTCGATGATGGTGTCGCCAAATTCTTCTTTGATCTCCAGCACCAGGCAAGATGCGGTGTGGCCTTCCTGGTATTGCTTCCCGCCGAGCCGGTCTGCGGTGATGCGCCCCAACATCTTGTCGGTGGGAATTCCCTCCAGGGCAAGGTATACGTCGCCGTTGTCTTCGATAAAATCCACTGTGCCGCGCACCAGCCCGCCTGCTTCTGGTTGGGTTGACCCTTTGGGGACGGTGCGCGCTTCGGGTCGGCGCTCTTGTGGCCGCGGGGGAGTATCTTCGAGAGACTCACCCACAAACCAGCGCACAACGCCCCGCGGGGTGGGGAGCACCGGACGTTCCTTGTATTCGTTGATTTTATCCAGCCCGCGCTCGATCTCCATGTAACGGGTGGCGTCCAGCCATTTGGGGTCGCCCTCGCGCCATTCCACCATCGTCAGGAATTCCTGAATGCGGTTCAGGGCATGCAGGCTGGCGCGGGTGGAGCCAATCCCATCCAGTACAAATTTCTCGAACGCCTGGATATATTTGTCTGTCTCCGCGGTGGATATGGCTTCGTCCCAGACATTGTTCTGAAATAAGCCCAGGTAACGCTGCTGGCGGTCGGTGAGGTACAGGCGCGGGGTGATCTTGACGCCCCCCATGCCGAAGTGTTTGCCCATCCCCAACCGGTGGCGGTATTCCACACCCACCTCGCCCGGTAAGGTCAAAACCCACAAAAGCGCGCCCAGTTCCTCTTCCCGCAAATTCTCGAAGTGAATCTTGAACTTGAAACGCACCCCCGGTTTGAGCGGCACGATGCGGGTGAGCTGCTTTTCGTGCTCCCGCTCGTTGGTGGTGGCTTCGATGTCGGGTGTCGCGCCTTTGAACCAGTAGAGTTTGTGGCCGCGAATCTGGGTTTCCGTGGCTGGCGTGCCGTAGTGCGCCAGGGTTTCTTTCAAATCAGGATTATGCCCATCGTCTTTGTCCTGCTCCAGATAGTGTTGGAAAGTGGTGGGCTTCGGGCCTGAGTGTACGTGGGGGGTGATCGGGTCAGGTTTATACCAGACACCCTCCTCAGATGCGCCGACAAATTGAGCATCCTCGAAGAATACCCTTCCGGCACGCTGCTCTTTGGGGCCGATGGCTTTCCCGTCTTCGCGTTCCTCGACCCAACCGAAAATCGCGTCGGCCAGGTCAGGTCGGGAATCAGTGAGCAATTCGTCCGGTACGAAATCCCGAGGCGTGGCTGCTCGCTTCGTTCCGTGCAGCCGCGCCGGAATGCGAAAATTGGGATTGTGACCGAAGTAAAAGACTTCAGTCCCTTCCGGTACGTAGAACACGGGGTTGCCTGCTCGCATTCGCCGCGGGTTGTCGCCCCAGGCTTTCAGTTCTTCCTTTTGGAATGGCGTCATCCCGGCAACGTAATCCTCGATGGCCTGTTTATTTATCTTCAACCGTCTGGCCTTTGGATCTGACTCCAGCACCAGCGCATGGTTGCGGCGGGGGGATTGCTGGCCCGGTTTGCCGGTTTCCAGCATATTGCCAGAGCAGACCAACACACCCTGGAATTGGAAACCAGCATCACGAGAGCCAATCTGGTTGATGCGGACATGGCTGCCGCGCTGACCACTCTGGATTGAGACATTGAAGCTGATCCTGTGCAGTTGAGGGCGGTAATTGGCACTGTTGAACCGCAAATAACCGGGGATATCTCTGCTGCCAATCTCGCGCTCCTTCACTTTGAGATACGCATCCCTGCCCGGCCAGCCCATCTCGGCGGGGGTTTTGGCAGGGCGGATGTACCAGTCGTCGCCCTCTTTTTCCAGATATCCAGCGCACACATTGCGCCCAAAAGCTCCAATCACCTCCCGGTAAGGGTCGCGCAAAGGATCGTCGCGGGAGGCCGCTACTGCCCGGAAGGTAAAGGTTGGTTCCTTGGCTACCCAGCGCATCCGTCCGTGGCCCACGATTTCCACCAGTGCCCGCACCATACCCCGTAACGTGCTGCCGGGAATGAGGGGCGTGCCATACTTCTCGATTTCATCCTCCCAAATAGAAAAGAAGGGGGCATGTGCTTTCTTTTCTTCGATTTCGAGTTCATCTGGCCCCTTGCGCCCGTGTTCTTTGTATTGCTCCTGGGCCAGCATCCCGCGCACGTAGGTTGGGGAGCAGGTTTCCAGATCGCACTCGATCCAGCAACTTAGCCCATCTTCGATGTAAACGTCATGATCAGGGAGCGGCTCCCTAGCGGGGACCATACGCTCCGGCAAGGGCACAAAGTTGTACGGCGCGCGCGCCCAGTGTTGGGTCTGAGTCTTGCGATCCTTGCGCGGCCGGGTGGGATTGTTATGTCTAATCGCCATCTTATACCTCCTTTAACCCTACCAGACGGCTGTGGGAAATATATGCCTGTCCAGTTTTCTGATCAAATTCCACATAGTGCCTGACCCTGAGACCGCCGCGCTTTCCCGCGGCGTCTTTGAGGGGCGGAGCGTGGAAGAAGCCCTGCCGGCCTTCTTTCATCATGGTAAACGCTCCATTAGTCTGATAACCCGTACCCCACAGCCAGTAGTTGTCCTCAAGAGCATTTTTGGGTTTTTGTTTCCCATCAGCAATAATGCGGTAAGAAAAGCTTCCGTCCGCCCGCCAGAGGAATAACTCCCCTTCCGGGCCGAAAAGCCGCACCTGCTGCAAGGTTCTGGCGCGCAGTTCCACGGCGACTTTCTCGAAAGCATCACCGGAGAGCGTAAGTTCCCCATTTTCCGTCAAACGCCCCCAGATCACGCCATCGTCTGCGTAAGCCAGCAGGCAGGTCAGGTCATGTTCACCGGCTTTCGCTTGGAGCCAACACTTTGGGTTTTTGGCAAAAGTCTCTTCTACGATGTGGATTGTCATGGCTGCACCTCCTCCAGAAAACGTTGCAGGAAGCGGCCTTCCAGTTTCGCACTGTCGCCGCTCCCGTCGAAAGATAATGTACCATCGGGATTTTGGGCCAGTTCCCAGGTTTTCTCACCCAATCGGAGTGTGGCCGACTCGCCCTGTAACCGCCCCCGCCCGACGCTGCTCTCCCCCCCGACAGGCAGGTCGCCCGTCCACAAGTCTTTCAACACCAGCAATAGTAACCCTACTTCGGCGTCAAAATCTTCTTCTGGCATGTCGTGGGTTTTCCGCAACTCCAGCCAGACTTTTACGCGAGTAGATGACTTCGTTTTGCCAAACACCGGCTGCTGGCTGAACAACGCCTGGGGATAGGCCCCGCCGGTGAAACGGTCCAACTTGACCCGGTTTTGCACCCGATCTGGCACGCTGTTTTCGATAAGGGTTTCGTGGACAACGACCCGGCTGCCGGTGGGTTCATCTGTCGGTTTGCGAATGCGTTTACCAAACATGGCATCAACGAAATCAGTTGCTCTTTTTTCGTTTTTGAGAACTGTTTTAGCAATCCGCAATGCCCGCGCCCGGATCACCCCCGCCAGACTGGTACCGGAGAGAATGGGCTTGCGTTTCCCATCCCTCCAGGAGCGCAAGTGTACTGCGTCTACTGCATCCGCCTTGCCGCTGTCCGATCGGATCAGCAGTGAGGTCTTGAGACTGAAGGCGGCCTCCAGGGTAAATGCTTCGCGGTTTGAAACCAGGGTTGGGGAACCGTCGAGAAGATCGAGGATGGTTTCGTAAGATTTTCCCTTCCCGCGAGTGTGGTTCAACCAACCGAGCAGCCCCGCGGTCTCATCCATCTTGTATTGCTGTACTTGCCAGTCGCTCACCCGGCATTGGCCATAGCCGCGCCGCTTGCGCCTGCCCAACCCGATTTCGCCGCCTTCCAGCCCTTCGAGGGCAATTACCAGCGATTCCAGGTTCTCCTGGTTCTCCGCCGTCAACCAGAGTTCAAAGTGCAGATCGAAAGTCGTGCCTGCGGCCAGCAATTCGATGTTGTAGAGTTTATTTTCTTCAGCAGTGCGCGATTTTGGATCAATTGTTACCCCATCCCGGATTTCGACCGGTTCGCCGTTTTCAGGCAGCGTACCCAGTGCGTCATCCACCATCAACCAACTAAGCACGCTGGCATCGTCGTGCGCGTCCAGATGGCCGAACAATCTTTCAGCACGCAACTCACCGCTCTTTTTCTCGAACGCGCCAAAACCCGCTTCATACTCTCTCAGGTAATTACGGAGCGCACCCGCAATCGAAGCGCCGGTCAGCAAAGGGCGTTCTTCAAAGGAGTCGTAAAGTAACCCCATGTCTGTTGTACCCTCCGCGTCCCCGCTGCCTAAATTGGCCGGGGTTTCCAAGACTAACACTCCGCTAATGAAGACTCGTTCGATAACTTTCCGGCTGTTGTTCCATTGGGCATTTTCACTCATGATTGCCTCCTCCCTCCCGATCTTTAGCGACTTTGACGGCTCGCCGTAATATGCCCTCGATTAACCGGGCAATGGTACGTTCCCGCAATAACTGATCGAATTGAGCCTCCGTAGCAGCAACGCGAGGTATTACAATGTCTGGCGAAAAAGATTCCCGGTTCTCGATTTGTTGATCTATCCATTTCTGCAATGGATTACCTTTCAACTTTGCGCCTTTCCAATCCCGTTGTGTCAAATCGGTCAATTCTTTGAAGTGGTTCGTGATCTCAGTCAAATTGCCTTTCATCCAGGCACGCCAGGCAGCCAGCCGGGCGCGGGAGAGTTGGGTAGCGCTGGGCAGGCCGCGGAAAGCATTTTCACTTTTCGTCAAGTCATTTACTGTCTTCACCAGCCAGCGGTCCAGTTCGTTTTGCAGGCGGCGATTGGCCATGCGCTGCGCCAGGGCTTTGCTATCGGGGGAAAGATTTTCCAGATCGGAGGTTTCCACCTTCCGGAGAGGAAGCTCTCTTTGCGTCAATTCTCCCTCAGTGTGCCAGTCTACGGCGAGGCGGCCAAACCCCTCCGCCTTGCGCTCTCCTATGCCGTCTCTGGCCAAATCTTCTAGTTTTGATTTCATGTCAACTGGAAAAACGAACACGCTGCCCATTTCAAGCGCCCAGCATTGGGGAAGCGGCAATCCCCACTTGTGGTTGAAACCCCCCACCAGACGCACCTTGCGAAAACTCTTTTCGGGCTTCTGTCCCACCAAACTTTCCAGCCATTTTTCGGGCTGTTCTCCTGTCTCTGGAAGGATGGCGTCACTCAGGCACGTTAGAGTGGTAACGTTCAGCGGCTTCTCTGATTGTGGATATTCTTCATCTTCGTCAGAGTCAGGATCAAGCCATTCTTCTATACCATATTCCTGCCAATACGAGTCCAGGTTAAGGGATTCCGGGATAATTGCCGCCCGCCCATATCCAGCGGTTTGCGAGCCGCCCAGAAGTAGATCGCCCTTTTCTAAAAGCGGTTTGAGGGTGTTTCCAAGCGACTCCCCATCTTCAGAGAGAATCACCCCAACGAATTCCTCGCCGGGCGCGAGCGCGTCGTAACGGAAGACCTGGCTTTCGCCCTCGCTTTTGCGGTCCCGGTTATCGCTGGCGTTGTGGACTGTGACTCGGACGGCCGGGCTGCCCAACTGGACGAAACCATCTTCCGTCTGGTAGCAGAAATCCCCGCTTTTGGGAGATTTGTAGGGTTCGTCGGTTTCAATAGATTCCACCGCGAAGTCATTGATCATAAAACTCGAATTGCTTGCCTCGTTTTTGGGCACGTACCAGGACAGGGGTTTGGGCAACATGCGAGCCTGGTTGGTCGGGTGTGCCGGATAAGCGTTCAGGTAGCGCACCTTACTGTCGAGAAACAACTTTTGGAATGACTCGTCCGCAGCATCTATCTCCTTGCCTTTAAGATAGCGGGCGATCAGCGCGCCCCGGATCATGCTGCCGGGGATGAATGGGTAAGTCACCGCGCTGTTTGGCTCTCCAGCTTGCGGTTGAGTCGCCAGAAGCGGATCAACCAGCCGGATCAGAAATGTGATCGCTTTCACGTTTCACCTCCTTTTCGAATGATTGGAACCAGTTGGTTGTTACCGGGATGGATGTTAATGTTTGGGCAGTTGCCTGATCATATAGAGGAACATCGTAGAGTTCAGATCGTAGACGCCCCCGCCCGCGGTGGCGGCCAGTCCCGGCCCGGCGGAAGGCCTTGACGCAGGCGGCCAATAGCCACAATGCGCGGTCATCTGGTTTTTCCCTGAAATCTAGCCGAGTGACGAAATGCGTCTTCCGCAGCAACACCCTCATGGCGCGCAGGGTGTGCTCCAGCGGCGCGCCGGTTTTTGGGTCCATGGCGGTTTGTGTCCGAATGGTGGTCAATGCTTCCAGGTTGGCAACTCGCTTTTTCCCCCATTCCCGATCGCGTTCTTCCTTGTTGGCGATCTCCTGCAACGGACGAAACTCTGCAACCAGTGCATCCCGCAGATCGCCTGACAGTTGTGCGTTCCCAACACGCATCCTGCTCTTATCATCGGAATGACTGCCTGGTCCGCCAAACAGAAATTGGGCGTAATCCTGCCATTGGTCCAAGTCAGAAACGCCAATTTGTGCCAGCGCAAAGAGAATTTCGGCGCACTCCGCGCCCAGTAACCCTTTCAGCGTCTTGCCACCCATATAAGGTAGACCATAGCGGTCGTGCTGTACTTCGGCGTCCACGACCCCCACAACCCCATCACCGCGTCCCAGGGTGGCGTCGCTCTCCAGGGTGAACTTCAACCATAAAGTTTTCACTGCCTCTGTCATCAGGCGGCCTCCTCTCCGTTGGATAAATGAACGTAAAAATCTGATGCTTCGATGGCGTCGAAATAACCGCAATCCAGACCTGCCCATCCAGTAGTTGTCATCGTGGACTGTCCAGGGATTGCTGGCATCTCTTCTACATCGTAATTGGCACGGAAATGCTCAACAGCATTTGGCCCGCTGCGTAAGGCGCGTTGCAGCGCTTTGAGTTTATTGCGCTTACCGCTCCACGGATCTTCATCTTGAAACGTTTGAGCGACCTTCACAAAGGTCTCCCACGATCGCCAATATTTGCTACCAACCGGAGGGTCTTGCCCTAAGTTGAACCGCACCGGACGCATCAATAGGCTGTTCCCATTTGCAGCCACGTATTCGCGTGCTCGAACCTGGCTCAGGGCAAGAATTACTCCACTGGTCGAGAAGTGCCAGTCCATCACCGTACCTTTGCCGTCTGCCAGATAATCAATCTGGTCTTTGGCGGATTTTGCCAGACTCTCGGCCAATTCATAAGCCCGCGAAAAAGGATAGTGCGATTTGACGACAGCCACCCCGGCGCGGGAGTAAAGGGGATCGCTCAGTTTTTCCAGATTTGATTCAGGCAATAGTCCTCCCTGTGAGACGGTATGCAAGTAGTGGGCAGCCAAGGCAAGCCCTAACCGACCCTCGGCGATAAACGTCACATCGTCCCCGCCAAAGACAATGGGGCGGAAGGGAAGAAATTCTTGGGACTGTTTCTTTATCTTGTCCCACTTTATTAGTATAGGCACCTTCCCGCCGAATTTTTCTTGTCCGTCTTTGTCCAGTCTCCGGCTGTTCATTAACAAATCTACTGTTGATCTGAGAGCGTCAATCGATTTCTCGCGCATGGCCTGGCTAAAGGCGCGCAGTTGTCTGACGTAGGCGGTGTTGTCGGCGGGTAAGGGGTACTTCTCCCTGATCGACGTGAAACGTTTACCCATACCATTGCCATCGGCGTGAATTACAGCAATGTAGCTCGATTCATCTTTCTCTCCAAAGAGATCGAAATCACGGACAAACTCATACTTGTATTTACTGTTTTTTACACCGGGTAGAATGTTATGCAGCCGGTCATTCGCTACACGGAAACCGTTTTCCAACTTGCACCACACTTCTTTGGAAATTGGATCGTTATCCAACTTATCCAGTCCGACAGCAGGTAATCCAGTGAACTCGCAAGCCACGGTGACTGCTCGTCCAGGCAAGGGCAGTGAAACTAGGCGTTTCATCTTGCGTCTCGCCACCATTCGGCGCAATTCCTGGTGCATCTTCGATAGTGTGGCAGAATCCCAATCAAATGAAAGGTGCTCGATGACGAGAGACAGCCCCCGCGCTTCTTGCAACGCTCTGAATGTCAATTTCTGCGTAAATTCTATTGCCAGACCGGTTTTATCCCCTTCAAAGAGGATGAGCGCGTTGCCGCCACCGGCATAGACAACTTCAGCCTGCACGCCAGGGTCGGCAATGGATTGATCCGCCAGGTCTAAACGGCCTTCGTTGTCATTCCAGGTTGCGTTGTGCTTCCACCCTTTTTCCCGCAACACATCTGCGATCCATTGCGTGGTCGCTTGTGCCACCAATTCGGACGCGCCCACGTTTTGGCGCAGGTTGTTGCTGCCAAAGATATAGTTTTGGATACCGGTGGCTTCGATTTGTGTGAGTGTTACTTTTTTTGTCATACGATCCTCCTTTCTACTGGTTCGCGGTTTCGAACCAGCGTTTGAATGAGCCTGTCAGGTCTTTCAAGTCGTGGCGGCCAAAGACTTTAAGTTGGCCTTGAGTATCCCAAGCACGGGCTAGTTCCTTTTCCAAAATTTCTGGATCATCCATGAGGCAAACCAGACCAGCCCTCGCTTCATCCCCACCAAGTTGCCGAGCACGTACATATACTTCAAAAAGATGTTCCTTTGCGTTCCGTTTTTTCGGTGTCGCTTCACAAGAAATAGCAAAAAGTTGGTAGCCATACATCGCAGCTGCATCTAATTCAAGATTGTCCGTTTTTTCTCGCCAATCTCGATAATATAAATTTTTATCGCTGGATTTAATTTGCTTCTGCTTAGCGATTTGTTGAATACAGGCTTCACCATGTACCTCAAGCCAAACTCCTCGAAACCACATGTCGCATGAGGTTAGCTTTGGATTGCTAGCATTCGGGCGCAATTTCGCGGCGACTCTATCAGGAGTTGCCTGACCTGGCCCACCACATAATGTATCAAATGCATCACAAATAGTTTTTAATTGCGGATATTTTGTTAGGTCAGGGAGATTTACAAACTGTTCTATCTGCATCCACTTTCGCCAATTTCTAAAACTTGTCGGAGAAGGATGGGCTTCAGCGATTGCTGCACATAATTCCAACAGTCCTGGAGTGTTTTCTCGTAGGGCCCAATCGGGTGTTTTAGATATTCGCTCGTAGCCATGCAAAGCAGCCAATTCATCCAAACTTATTTCCACAACCTGCCGAAGCGCAGGGTTTCGTATAATGGGAATAATTTGGGGTGGTGTTGTTCGATGACCATCTACACGCAAAGCTAATCTGCGGGGGTCAAGATACGAGAACACAGGGCGCTGCTGTTTTTTAGCCAACTCCTGTTCCAGCATCCGGTAAACGTGTACGGCCATCACCTTTGTTCCCCCCGTGTAATTCAGGCCGACGGTCCCATCCAGGGAGTTCTGGCGTAGAATATCCCGGATGCGAGTTTCGATGCCCAAGTTGTTTGAACTGGGAATCCCTTCCAGCTGGATATTCAAGCCAGGATTCCATTTCAGAAGAGCGGTTTCCAGTTCTTCGCCCGCACGTTTAGTGCCTCTTGGCCCCTCATCTGGATCGTGAGAGTGAAGCAGCCAGATGGTCGCTCCAGGTTTTGCCAGTAGGCGTGCGGCGATCAAGTTGGGCAGTGGATTTTTCCCCACCAATAAAAACAAATGATCGCTCTTCAGATTATCTGGTATTCGAATATCAACCATTGTATCTCCAACGATATCATACTGTTTTCTTCTCGATTCATCCCTCCACCTCCTCCCAACCATTTCCCAACACCCCAGGATACCCAACTGCGAATCGCGCCTTACACTTGCCATAGTGATTCTATCCGCGTTGTCTGCGCCCGTCCGCGATCATTTCGGAATGAGCCAGGGAGTGAGACCAAAAGCCGAGACAGAGCCTGATGATATGTGTTCCACAAATTGAAGGAGAGAATGGATTGATTTTGAGTACTGTCTGGCCCCGTTGGTTTTTCGCCGCCCTGGTAAGAGCATTTATGAATGACCGAGACTGGATCGGAATCGATGAACCAGCGAAAGATAGAGTCGTTATCATTTATAGTAACCATCCCTCGATATCTTTAGGAGAAACGATCCCCAGACCAGCAACATTACTATTCCCTTCTCTGGAATGACTTACCCACAATCTTGTGTTTCCAAACGATCAATAACTATAAATTAGTATAGCATAAAATGCGCGTGATTTTGAGGCCAGTTTATGAATTGCCACCCAATAATCACGATTTTCAGGATAGTTTTTTGATTAATTCTGGAAGTGAACCAAAGAACAGGGGAAATTGATAATCGATTGAAACGTATTCGACGACGTACTCTGAAGCTATACTGACAACGGGCATAAAGTACCATTTAATAGGACGCCGCGACGCGGACAAGCGCGGATTTTTTTTGTTTTGTGTACTGGTAAACAAAAACTTGAACATAAGTCATTGCGAGCCAGCTTTTCCGGCGAAGCAATCTCCTCCTTAGCGAGATGGAGATTGCCGCATTCCACTGCGTTCCATTCGCAATGACATATTGTTTAATGTGCTCTTGACGATTGCAGATTTTTTTGGTTCTTTATCCGCGTTATTCCGTGCTCGTCCGCGTCCTATTTCAGTGCTTCCAAAGTATGACTTTGTGACCGAGTTGAGTATAACTAACAGAAATCACTTGCCGACATTTTGGATAATTCGTACAGCCGTAAAATTGATAGCCAGCGTTCTTGCCCCGTGTGGCTGCGCGTAAAACCATCGGGATGCCACTATTCCTCCCCCAACTCCTCCACGATCGACTCGAACTGCATCAACGCCGCTTCCAAATTCCCCACGATCTCCTGGGCCAGCACATCGGGATCGGGGAGATTCTCGGTATCTTCCAGGGATTCATCCTTAAGCCAGAAAATATCCAGACTGACCTTGTCGCGCGGCATGATTTCATCGTATGTGAAGGCCTTGAAGCGCTCGGTCTCTTCCCGTTGATGACGATTCTCTGGGTTGAAGCACTGGATGAAGTCTTCCAGGTCGACTTCGCGCATCGGATTGGTCTTCAGGGTGAAATGTTGGTTGGTGCGCAGGTCGTAGATCCAGACTTTATCCGTCCAGGGCTGCTCGCGGCCGGGGTGTTTGTCGAAGAAGAGCACACTGGCCTAGCCCCCGCTGGGGTGCAGGATGCCGGTCAGGATTTTGATGGTGGTGGATTTGCCCGCACCGTTGGGTCCGATGAAACCGAGTAGTTCGCCTGCTTCCATCTCGAAGGATAGGTCGCGCACCGCTTCGATGGTGGTGTACTCTGGCTTGAAGAGGGCGCGTAGCGATCCGTCCAACCCGGCGGCTTTGCGCTTGGAGCGGAAGGTTTTTTGCAGGCGGGCGATTTTGATGGCTGGCATTTTGGTGGCTAAATCCATTGTGAACTTTCGATGAAAGCGGAGGTTGACGGGAAGGTAAGGGTCTCAGCTGGCCCGTCCAATCAGTTGGGGCGCTTCAAGGGGACCAAAATCCACGTTGACCCGTGAGTCGAAATAGACTTGCTGGTCAACGAAGCGGAAATCGAGCGTGGTGATGAAGGGCGTCTCATACTGGCACAAGGTCAGAGTGAAGGTGTCGGCGGTGCTCCACACCCCGCTGGCGGTGACTTTGTAGGGATCGGGGTTAGGGTTAGCAATTGTGTTGTGCAAGCTGGCCGTGCCCACTACCCAGGCTTCGATGCCAAAGTTCAGTAGGTGGGTGCCGCGGCATTTTCCACCCCCGAGCAGCCGATAGGTGAGCGTGTTGGTTTTGAAGTCCAGGCTGAGCGAATGCAGGGTAGCGTGGTTCGTCTCGAAGCTAAAAACCTGCCCCGAGACGCGTACCGCTTCAGGGCTGGTGCTTGCTCCCTTTGGCGGAAGCAGTCGCAAATCTTGGCAGGTTTGCGTCAAGCTTTGGGCCGCGGCATCGTCTTCAGGTCGCGCTTTATCCAACATACCAGGCAGTATTTTTTTCCAGACCAGATTCAGGATGGGTTGCATCTCTGCTACACCCGCAGTGATCGCCAGCACGGCATCTTGCTCGGGCATGACAATGCAAAATTGGCCGAAAGCCCCGTCGCCGCGATAGATGGACGCGGGTTGGCATCGCCAGAACTGGTAACCGTAACCCTGCTCCCAATCCGGATTCTCGTCCGGGCCGTTGGAAACCTGTTTGGCAGTGGCGGCCTCGACCCAGGCCGCGGGGATCAACTGCCGACCCTGCCACTGCCCTTTTTGCAGGTAAAGCTGACCAAAGCGGGCGATATCTTCGGTTTTGATGTTCAGGCCCCAACCGCCAAAATTGACGCCGTTAGGGTGGCTGTCCCAGACTGCGTCTTCAATACCGAGTGGTTCGAACAGGCGCGGGGTGAGATATTCGACCAGGGTTTGCCCGGTCAGCTTTTGTACGATGGCCGCCAGCATAAAACTGGCCCCGCTGTTGTAGACAAAATAGGTGCCGGGTTCGTGTTCGACGGGCAATTTCAGGAAGGCCTTGAAGGGATTACGCGCCCGCATGATCTGTTCAGTGGTGTCGGTGTGGTGCCCGGTGGTCATCGAGAGCAGGTGACGCACCTGCATGGCGGCCAGGTTGGCGCTGATTTTCTTGGGGGTTTCATCAGGGAAAAACTTGAGCAGCGGATCTTCCACAGATAGAAAGCCTTCGGAGACAGCCAGACCGACCGCGGTAGATGTAAAACTTTTACTAAGCGAAAAGAGCATGTGCGGCGATTCGGGTCGGTAGGGGTGCCACCAACCTTCGGCCACCACTACCCCGTGCCGTAATAACATGAAACTGTGCAGGGATTGGATGTGCTGTTCTACGGCTGTGACGAAATCTTGAATGCCTTCTGAGGCGATGCTTTGTGCTTCAGGGGCGCTGCGGGGGAGAGGTTGAGGGCTCATGGGTGTATTCCGTAGATTTGTTTTCGTTAATGATTGTCAGGTGATGTGCGGTCCAGACATTGGCATCGAAGTAGAGTCCTTCGTCCGTTGCCAGGTCGAACGTAACGGGAATTAGCTTATTTGAACACCCCGCCCTTCAGCAACGACAAGACTTTGCGCGAAAGGTTGATCACTGGCTCGCCCAGCTTATCCAAATTCTCGGCTGCTTTGATCAAACCGTCAATGCTGACCGAATACCATTTCTGATTCGGCTTGGGTTTGATGGCTTCATCCACCAGTTTGCCCAAATCATCGGCTACTTCTGCCGCTTGTTCTTCAGGCAGGGACTTGTTCATGCTGATAACTGCTTCAGCGAGTTGCTTCAATGTTTCCTTGAGTTCAGCTTGTATGTCAGACGCTTCAGCCTTGTTGAAGCTATTCTGAATTCTTTGGGTTACCACGTTGTTATCGCCGGAGATTATGTTACTGCTTTCTACGTTGCCACCAATGTAAATATTCGTCACATTTACTCCTTGCTCTCTTCGCTGAGACTCGCTCTCAATACCACTCAGAACTTCACGGACGTTGACCTTGACCAGTCTCGCCCCGTCTTTGACCAGATGCGTTTCTTGCCCTTCGCGTTCCAGCATGAGCAAATAATCATATTCGAGCGGTTCTGCATTCGGCGCGCCAGGAACAGGCACCCGTTTCTGCGGATTCAACCCCTTGATCGATGCATGGATCTCATCCAACTGATAACGGATCGCGGAGAGGGCATCACGGCGGGTGTGTTCGAGACCGCCGATGACAATGGTGATTTTGCGATCTTCGATATCGGCTTTGACCAAAGCAATGTTGTCGCCAATTTTGAGCAAGACGCCTGTACGCCAGACATAGCCATTATCAATTTTCTTATTCATGCGGACAATGAAGCGAGTGATGACGCTAGATGGCAAAACAGGATAGGCGTATTCAAAAGCAGGGATACCATTGAAGTTTAGTTTGGGTTCATCTTTGGGCAGCAGATCAGGAACCAGGAATTTCTTGTCCGATTCGATGTCGTAGCAAAGTTCAAATTTTTTCATCATATCCACGATGAAGAGACGTTTGTCACGCGGATATTCGGGCAGGTTGAGGATTTCGTTGAGCATGGAGACAATGAGCACGCCTTTATTTTGGAACAAGGCGCGGGAGTTAATGATTTTATAGACCCCATTGGTGACCCATTTCGGGTTGAGAATACCGAGTGCTTCGAGGCGCGGATCATCCTGAAAGTGCAGGACAACGCCCAAGTCGTGCAGGAAGCCAATCAATGTGCGTTGACTGGTCTCGTCGCTGACTTCGTTTTTGGCACACAGTTCGAGATATTTATCGTGTGTGATGAAGTTTTGCTCCCGTCCTATCCGCTCCAGCTCGTTTTTAACCGTAAACCAGGTTTCAGGGAGTAGATCACGGACATGCGGCAGGTTGTTGACTTGCTCGGTGATGGCAGCTTTGAGTTCTTCAATGCCTGCACCTGTGGCAGCGGATGTTTCAAGGATACCGACAATGTTGGGATATTTCTTCTGTAAGCCCGTGCGGTCAATATCGAGCGGGTGCTGGTCAATTTTGTTGCCGACGATCAAGATGGGTGATTCACCACCAAAAGACTGAATGATTTTAAGCCAATATTCCACCCGATTATCTTCTTGGGAATTGCGCGAATCAAGTATTAATAAGTATAAACTTCGCCTAGTAAGGAAAAACTGGTGAGTAGCATGCATAATTTCCTGCCCACCAAAATCCCAAAGGTTTAATTGGATTTTTGATTCTTGATTTACGACCTTGGATTGTTTATTAGGGACTTGCCAACGATCAATGGAAATACCTTCAGTAATAGGCTCACTATCATCAAAGTCGTTTTTTACAAGACGTTTTATTATTGAAGTTTTTCCAACACTACTTTGTCCGACGACAATGATTTTTATCTCGTTTAATGGTTTCTTCTTTTCACCAAGCAGTGAAAAATAATAATTTAGAATTGATTTAGGATCGCTGACTTTTTCAAGAATTTCTGGAGGAATTGGAAGAGAATTTCCACGCAAATCAAGATATCTTAAACTTGTAATATTATTAATCTCAAGAGGCAATGCCGTTACACGTGCTGATTTAGGCACTGGATGGTGTATTTCCGCGAGGCGATTAACTATTTCGTCTCGCCCTGGGAATATTGTTGTAGTCCCTAGGGAAAAATATTCCAGTTTACTTAGTCTTCCCAATTCAGGCGGTAATCTTTCCAAATTATTTCCACTGAATTTAAGGTATTTAAGAGTTCTAAGTTCGCCAATTTCTGAAGGTATGGAGTTAAGCCCTACTTCAAGATCTAAGTAAATTAACTTTTGTAAATTTCCTATTTCGTTCGGCAAATATTTAATCGTGAAATTGCTTATGAAAGTAAGAGCTTCAAGGTTTTCGAGCCTCAATATCGCACTTGGGAATCTTGAAAAATTACCAAATACCCACAAATATTTTAAGTTTGTCAGATTTGCTATTTCTTCAGGCAGTTCAGATAAATCATCTGAAGACAATAACAGGAAATTCAGATTGTAAAGTTTTCCAATCCCGCGAGGAATTTTTGCTATATTTTTTCCTCTGATATGCAATTCTCTTAGCAAGGGTAGATGGCCAATTTCAGGAGGAATAAAAATAAAGTTATCAACCGTTTCATCAGTAAGGTGCAGTACTGAAGATTTTTTCTTGTATGCGTCCTTAATAACATTCAACGCATAAAATCTTTCTAGCATTATTCATCATCCTTTTAGTCAGAATGCACAACGATTCCCGGGACTGGAGTTTAATAATACTCCCTGACATATCCATACGCTTTCTCGAAGAGTTCTTTTTCCTGGTGCAACTTATACTTGAACAAAGTCTTCCGCAACGCTTTCCGCACTTCGCGCTCACCGTCGCTGGTGGCCTGCCAACCGTCGAAGCGGACCAGGCGGACAATTTCATCGATGTCTGCGACGACGCGCTCGACGATGATGGGGGTTTCGGCGTTGCGGACTTCTTCGAAGAGGGCGGTCAGGGCGGCCAGGCCGCGGTCTTCGTCCTCTTCCTGAGGGGTGTCCTTCTCAGCGTTGACCACATCCGTGGCCAGGTCGAGCAGGGCTTTGAGAAAGGCGATGCTGAGCAATTGCCCGGCTTCGTGCTGCTCTTTGAGTTTCTCTAAACGTTCGGAGAGTTTCTTGAAGCGGGGATCCCCCATGTGTTTACGCAAACGGGTTGAAATCTTGATTTGTAATTCCTGGGTCTTCTTATCAGGGTCGGGAGAATTGATCACGGCTTCGAGCAGTTCGGCGTCCAGGACGATTTCATCGAGGTCGTCGCGCACGGCTTCAACGGTGATGTTCTGGTGGATCAGTTCGATGGTCTTGGCCCCCAGCGAGTGCCAGATCAGGGCACCGGTGCCGGTAGTGGGCTGCACGGAGACGTAGACCTGTGAGAGCCAGCGGTAGTCGCTTTCGTAGTCGCTCAGGATGGGATCGGGGGAGATGGCTTCCCACAGTTTGGAGAGATAGCTGTAATCGGCGGCGAAGGCGTCGCGTACATCGTTGTTGGGCAGGCATTCCTGGGCGGCGATCAGGCCTTCGTATCCACTAATGGAACGATCCACGCCGGGGAAGTAGGCCAGGCATTTCTGCATCGCGGCAGGGAGCTTGGTTTTCAGGCCGACGATGTCGGAGACCACCTGGCGGAAGCCTTCCTCGTCAAATTCGAGCGACTTGGCGACATCATCGAAGACGCCCAGGTAATCGACGATCAGGCCGTGGGTCTTGCGGTCGCCGTAGGTGCGGTTGGTGCGGGTGATTCCTTGCAGCAGGGTGTGGTCGCGCATTGGTTTGTCGAGGTACATGGCCTGCAAAATGGGGGCGTCGAAGCCGGTGAGCAGCTTGGCGGTGACCACCAGGATTTGCAACGGGTCGTTGGGGTCGCGGTAACGGTCGAGGAGCTTTTCTTCGGCGTCGCGGTCGCGTTTGAGCGGGCGGTAGCGTTTATCTTCACGCTCCTTACCGGAGACAGAGATGACAATCTCGCTGGCTTCGGCGGGCAGGTAGCGGTCGAGCTGCTCTTTGTAAAGCAGGCAGCTCTCCTGGTCGTAGGTCACCACCATCGCCTTGAAGCCATTGGGACGGACTTTCTCCAGATAATGGTGGGCGATGTCAGCGCAGATTACCTCGATACGGTCGGGGACTTTGACCAGCACGGCCATCTTGGCAGCAGCCCGCGCCAGGGTCTCGCGGTCCAGATCGGTCAGGCCACCAGTGAGTTCGGCGTAGGCCTGGTCGATGGCGTCTTTGTCGATATGCAGTTCCACCAGGCGGGGTTCGAAGTGCAGCGGCAGGGTGGCCCCGTCCCGGATGGACTCTTCGAAGCTGTAGCGGCTCATATAACCGCGCTGATCTTCTTCGGCCCCAAAGGCGTAGAAAGTATTACGGTCGCGGCGGTTGATCGGGGTGCCGGTCAACCCAAATAGGAAGGCATTCGGCAGGGCAGAGCGCATCTTCACGCCCAGATCCCCCTCCTGGGTCCGGTGAGCTTCATCCACTAAAACCACGAGATTCTCCCGCTCGTTCAGGATTCCCTCGGCTTCGCCGAATTTAAATATCGTCGTGATAATAATCTTACGCGTATCCTGGCGCAGCAGGGTTTCCAAATCATCCCGCGAATCGGCTTTGATCAGGTTGGGGATGTCGGTGGCGTGGAAGGTGGCGCTGATCTGGGTGTCGAGGTCGAGGCGGTCGACGACGATCAGGACGGCGGGGTTGCGCAGGGCGGGTTGCAGGCGCAGTTTTTGGGCGGCGAAGACCATCAGCAGGGATTTGCCGGAGCCCTGGAAATGCCAGATCAGGCCTTTGCGGGGGAAACCGGCCAGGACGCGCTGCACGATCTGGTTGGCAGCTTCGTACTGCTGGTAGCGGCAGACGATTTTGAGACGGCGTTTTTTGTTGTCAGTGGCGAAGAGGGTGAAGTGAGCCAGGATATCGAGCACCACGCTGGGACGCAGGAGGGATTGGGCCACTTTTAGGATATCGACCAGCCCCCCAGAACCGAGGGCCTCGGCGGGACGCCAGGGTCCCCATTTATCGACCGGGGCGTGGACGGCGCCATAGCGCAGGTCTTTGCCCTCGGTGGCGACGCTAAAGACGTTGGGGGTGAAGAGTTCGGGGACGAAACGCTCGTAATCATCGTGGACTTGTTTAGCGCCATCGAACCAACTGACGGACTGGCGCACGGGGGTTTTGGCCTCTACCAACACCAGGGGGAAGCCGTTGACGAAGAGCATCAGGTCGGGGCGGCGTTCGGCGCTCCCGGCTCTAAAAGTAAATTGAGTGGTGACGATATATTGGTTTTGATCCAGGTCGTCGTAGTCGATCAGACGGACGGTGACATGTTCGTTGCCCGGGCCGAAGGGCATGGAGCGTTCGTTGCGCAGCCAAGCGGTGAACTCTTCGTTGGCACGGATCAGGCCGTCGGAACGCACCGAGAGCACGATGGCACGCAGTTTGTAGAGCACTTCATCGGCGCGCTCGGGGACTTCGGCAATGCTGGGGTTGAGGCGGATGAGGGTCTGGCGGACATATTCTTCGATGAAGACATCGTTGATGCGGCGGGGCAGATCGATAGCTGGGACGGAATACCAGCCCACGCCTTTGGAATTGCGCCCGATGGGGAGATACGGCGCGGGGATTTCACTGATCCCGGATTTGGGGGTGGGCTGCGGCCCACAGAGGGAATCCCGGAGAAAGTTTTCGACGGTGTTCAGTTCGTTAAAAATGCTCACTCTATGCTCCAAGTAATTTGTTCAGAAGGTTTTGGTGGAGCTGGTTGTTTTTAATCTGTCGCATCTCACTTTGTAAAAGAACTGATTGCAATGATGTAAATTTACCTACAAAATCTTTCTGGATATTCGTAGGTGGGCATGGAATTTTAAACCTTTTTTAAAATGCGCTGACATTAAAATGTTGCTGAGCCGTTCCTGCCATGCCAGCCGTAAATTCTCGACGCCCTGGTGGGGAATTCAAATAAGCCACAAAATAATCAGGCAAAATAGCGTCGGTTGGAGTAGCAATTACTAAATCAATGCAATTCAGTGGACCGAAATTTTCCGGAATTACAGTCGCATCGCCTGGGCGACCACTTCGTACAACAACAATATCACCAGCTGTTAGCTGTGACTTATGATGAACTTCATGACCTTCTTGACTAATGTGTATGAGGTCCGCAAGCTGTAATTTCCCAGGCAGAACATTCAGTGAGCGTAAGGCTGGTACTCCTTCTCCATCAGAAACATACCAGTCTGCTGGTTTCACAACAATCCCCACTGTTAATCGCTGCGTGAGCTTTGGCACAGTCAGCAAAGGGTAAATTTCTTTATGTTGGTTGAAAGTTTGTTTAGCAAAAGCCCAGAGAAGATTTTCACTTGCTTCTGATAATTCTGAACTAGCTTCTGTCATTTCAAGAGATGACAAAAGTAGCTTCACAATCCTGCGCTGCTCATCCAGCGGCGGCAGGGGGAATTCTTGCTGGGCCAGGGTGCGCCAGTTGATGGTTGGCGAGAGTGAACCCACCGAGATTTTCAATGCCCGGTTCATAAACAGGTCACTTTGCATGAAGAAGGGCAGGAATTCAGGCAATACCACATCAGCATTGGGGCGCAGCACCATCGCATGAGCGGAGCAAATGCCGTCAAAATCAGCGACTGCTAACTTGCGTTGATAAGCCCGGCGTTTACCGAAGATGATGTCCCCTTTGCGGAAGCCTAGCTTTTGACCAATCACATCCGATGGCGAACCCCAGCGCCGAATCTTGAGCGATTCGCCGTCCAGGTGTTCGAGGCCAACGTAGTGTTCGAGTTCGGTTTCGGATGGTTCAACTCGGTCCGCGACGCTGATGGCGATCTGATCGAAGCGGTAGGTTTTCCAGCCGGGTTTGAGGGTGGGAGGGGTCATGGGAGATCGTGGTTACTCGGAGCAAAGGCTCAGTTTTGACCAATTACCCACTGTAACGATTGCTTCAAATCATTGCAGTTTTGAGGGGGCAATTGTCCGTCGTGTTGGAGTCGCCCCACCACAATTCCCGGCGCAATGCCAAGCTGCGCAGCAAAAGCTCTGATTTCGGCTTTGCTGTAATACCCTGTTCGGGTTGTAAAGAGACGGTATTCCCGTGGAGGTATTAGGAAATCAGCAGCAAAGCGATGCGCTTCTTCTTCTTTGTCATTCTGAGCATCACCGCATTCAATGAAAATATCTCGTTTGCCATGTTTTAAAATGTGGCCTGCTTCATGAAAAAACGAAAACCATAATTGATCATCAGTTTTATAGCGTAGGCTGACTTGAATTAAGGCTTTGTTGGGAGTTAACCAACGAGTTGCACCGCTGACGCGCACCTTTGGTAATTCAGGCACAAAAGCCATGGCGACACCTGCCTGAGCACATACTCGCATGGTTTCAGGTTGAAATATATCTGGTGGCTGTGTGGTTAATCTACGAACCACTTCCAACGCTTCAATGAAACGATCCGCATCGTAGGGAGCACAATCGAGTTGATGAGCATCAATTTCACCTTTTCTGAGCCAGGCAGAAACAGCAAACGGATCACTTTCAAAAGCAGGAGATTGACGAAAAGCTACACCAGACTCCCAAATGCTTTGCCACTGTGTTGGGGCAGCAATTCCAAAGAAGTTTAGCACTTCACCCACCAAATCCACCGGGTCTTCCAGGCTAATAATCCAGCCAAATTCCACCATGTCTTTGATTGGGAATTGGTTGAGCCATCCAACCTGGCCTTCAAGGGAATCGCGCTCCGCCTGACGTGCCAGACTTTCTCGATATTGTTGTTCACGGTTATTCCAAAAATTGGCAGGCGCACCAAGTACCCGCTCTAGCTGCAAGGCAGTAGCTGGCGTAATGGTTGCTTTGCCTTTGATAATCTCATTGATCGTTTTCTTTGGGCGTCCGGTACGCTCGGCAAGCTCTGCCTGAGACATGCCTCTCTCTTCAAGCATTTCCAATAATGTTTCCCCTGGCGGAGATACAAAATCGGGTAAATATTCGTTTTGAATGGGGCTAATCATGGGTATCCTCTATTCCGAGTATTTTTATAACTCGCACATTTTGCCAATCTATCCCGCCGTCTCCTTTTTGTGAAGGTGGGTCATCCGCAGGCACAAAAATCAATCGCCAGGGATGATCCAAATCAAGTGATAGTTGACCTCCCCGGTCGCCTATTAATTCATGGCATTTGCCAGGCAAAAACTTCATTGCGATCAGATTTTCAGCGGCTCTCAAATCATCCAACCGTTGGCTGATTTTCTTGGCGCGCCGCGTTCCTTGGCGCGCCGCGTTCCTTGGCGTCTAATCAGAAGTTTTTTGTTATTACACTCATCACGGAATTTTGGGTCTAGGAATTGAATAATCAATCGTTTCACCCTTTTCTATCATTGCTCCAAATTATATTAACGGAAAGGGTTAATAAAATTATAGCACATATTTGTGAAAACTTTATGAGACTTTTCTCTGTGAATTTGTATTGCTTATATTATTCAACATCTCCACCAATGCATCCATCTCCTGCCAAAACAATCGCCCATCCTGCTCCCACTCGGCCCAAAGCTGGCGCAGGCTGCATTCATTTGTTTTCAACTGTGAAACCAAGCTGGTGAAATACCCGATTGGTCTGCTCACCGCCACCAAACTCAGTTGTTGGAATGCCAGTTGCCATGCTCAGGATATGCTTTGGTGGGTAAACCCGACCATCATTCAGGACTGCATATTTGTAAGTGTCTTTTTCCAGCCAATTTTCATAGGTTTCTGTATTCGGGTATTGAGAAGCAAAATCATGTAGGGCATCCAGAATGTCTTGTCGTGTTACGGTCTGTCTTTTGAAGGTTGTTTCCATATCCAATCAACTCCAATCAAGCATCTTGAACAAAATTATTTAGCATTTCCACAAGCTCATCCATCTCTTGCCAAAATAATCTTCCATCTAGTTCCCACTCAGCCCAAAGCTGTTGCAAGCTACGTCCATCTTCAGCAACGCCATTGTTGTTCGAGTTGCGCTTTACGTACAAGGGGATTGAGAGACTGTACTCTTGGGCGGCAATGTCTTCTAGGGTAGCCACGCGAGTAAAACTGGGTTCGTCGGAAAAAGAACGATAAGTTGCAGCAACACGCTCTTGATGTTTCTCTTTCAATGTACTCATGCTTCTTTCACGAGTAATCTCTTCAAGAGCATCGATGAAGAGTACCTTGCCCCTTCGATCAGCGGGTTTGTTGTTGCGGCAGATCACGATGCAGGCTTCCATCGGTGAGTTGTAGAACAAATTGGGGCCGAGGCCCAAAACGCACTCTACCAAATCGGCTTCGACCAGCTTCTGCCGCATCTCGGCTTCTTCCTTGCGGAAGAGCACACCGTGCGGGAAGAGAATGGCGCAGCGCCCAGTCTGCGGGTCCATGCTCTTGAGAATATGCTGGAAGAAAGCGTAGTCGGCGCGTCCCTGCGGCGGGATGCCCAGGAAATTGCGCCCCCAGGGATCACTGGCCCAGGCTTCCCGGTTCCACTGCTTGATCGAGTAGGGTGGGTTGGCCAACACCACATCGAAAGTCATCAGGCGGTCTTGTTCGGTGAAGGCGGGGCGCTCCAGGGTATCCCCGCGGGCGATGTGGAAATCTTCCACGCCGTGCAACACCAGGTTCATGCGAGCGATGGCGGCGGTCAGATGGTTGCGTTCCTGGCCGTAGAGTCCCAGGGTGCGGTATTCACCTTTGCCGCGACGAACCTGGTCAAGGGCCGAGATCAACATGCCGCCGGTACCGCAGGTCGGGTCATAAATGCGTTCGCCCGGTTGCGGGTCGAGTATCTGCACCATCAAATGCACCACGGTGCGGTTGGTGTAGAACTCCTGGGAGGTGTGACCGCTGTCATCGGCAAACTGCTTGATCAGGTACTCATAGGCATTGCCGAGTTCATCTTCGTGCATGTTGGCCAGCGAGAGCGTATGTTTGGGAAAATGCTCCAGCAGGTTTTTAAGCGTGTGGTCGGGCAGGCGCTCCTTGTTGGTCCAGGGAGCGTCGCCGAAGATGCCGTCCAACCGGTCAGGATTGGCGGCTTCAATCCCGCGCAGGGCATCCCGGATGGTCTGGCCGACATCCTTGGGGGTTTCACGCACATCCTGCCAGTGCGCTCTGATGGGGATGATGAAACGTTCATCGGCCATGGCGCGGGCGTAGTCTGGGTCAGCAGTGTCAGCGAAGGCCTCGGCGTATTCCTCATCCCAGACATCCGAGAGCCGCTTGTAGAACAGCAGCGGGAAGATGTATTGCTTGTAATCGCCGGCGTCCACCAGTCCACGCAGGATGTTGGCCGCGCCCCATAGATAGGATTCGAGTTCGGATTGGGTGAGTCTGTTAGTCATCGAGCCAACCCCCTTCCGTCATCACCGTGCGGAGATGTTCTTCGGTTTCCCGAACGCGGGATAAGGCGGATTTGAAATCTGCAATGGCTTCATCCAGTGGGGGGATATCCTCCCCGATGGGCGGAAGCACGTACCTGGAAATATTGAGGGTCCAGTCTTCCTCCTGGATTTCATCCAGACCGACAACGCGTGCCCGGTCTTTGACGTTCTCGAAGTTCTGAACCCAATCCAAAATTTCCGCAGCGTGTTCGGGGTCTAGAAAGTTCTGGGCGCGGCCTTTGCGGAATAGCTCAGATGCGTCCACGATGATCACTTTCTCTTTTCGGTTTGGTGTTTTGCGCCTTCCCAGGATCAAAATACAGGCTGCCAGTCCAGTGCCGTAAAACAAATTAGGGGCCAGACCGATAACGGTCTCGATGAAATCTTGCTCCAAGAGATATTTGCGAATCTTGCCCTCCACACCCCCGCGGAATAAAGCGCCCTGTGGCAGGACGACAGCCATACGACCACTGCCAAAAGCCATCGAGGAGACCATGTGTTGCACCCAGGCGAAATCGCCGCTGTTGTTCGTGGGCAATCCTGCAAATGCCCGCCCCCAGGGATCGTTTTCCCAAACCTCACGGCCCCATTGCTTGAGCGAGAAGGGTGGATTGGCGATCACACAATCGAAAGTGGCCAACCCACCCGTGGAAGGATCGGTGAAGATCGGGTTGCGCAAGGTGTCCCCGCGCTCGATGGCGAAGTCTTCGATGCCATGCAGGAGAAGGTTCATGCGGGCGACGGATGCGGTAGTCAGGTTTCTTTCCTGACCGAATAACTTCCCGAAGAAAGTGCGTGGGTCGCCGCCTTTGTCTCTCACGTGATGGACCGTGCCCAACAGCATACCCCCGGTACCGCAGGCCGGATCGTAGATGGTTTCACCTTCCTGCGGGTCAAGTATTTCGACCATCAAGCGCACCACACTACGCGGGGTGTAAAACTCCCCCGCTTTTTTATTGGTGGAGTCGGCAAATTGTTTGATCAGGTATTCGTACGCATCCCCGATGATGTCACTTTTAACCTGGCGATTCCCCAGGTTCAACGCGGAGAAGTGCTCGATCAGGTCTTTGAGTAGCGCATCCGGCAGCCGCTCTTTGTTCGTCCACTGCGCATCACCGAAAACCCCGTAAAGATGTTGCTGATTGGCAGATTCGATGCCCCGTAAAGCATTCTGCAAAGCTGTGCCGACGTTGACAGGGGTGGCGCGCACTTCCCGCCAGTGAGCACCTTCGGGGATTTGGAAGCGGTGTTCATCAGCAAAGGCTTCACCGTAGGTCGCGACCATCTCCTCATGTTCCTCATCCCAAACATCGCAAACACGCTTGAAAAACAGTAGTGGCAGGATGTAGCTCTTCCAGTCCGTGCGGTCTACCGGACTGCCGCGCAGAATATTCGCAGCTTCCCAGAGATGGGATTCGAGGGTAGAGATGTCGAGGGTGGTGTTAATACTTGCCATAGAAAGACAAATCTCTGATCCCCTTGCAGTGGAGGAACCCCTTCGATAAAATGCAATTATCGAAGCGACTTCCTCACGTTTGGGCCATACCTCGCTGGGCAGCATCCGGGCGAGGTTTCTTCTTCAGAAGTATATCATAGCAACAGCATGCACTGCCGTAACCCGGCAAAGTGAACAGTTCTATGCACGTTTCTGGCTAATGGCGGTAAGTTGTAGGTATAACGCGTCACCCCCGCTCCTCGTTAATACGGCGCAGCCCAGAATCAGGAAAACTCCTATTTCATGAACCTTTGATCAGGTCACAGCGTGTTATGAACACTACCCATTTTCTTGTTCTCACCAGTATATAAACTTTCAGAAAAAGATTTTGACTAAGCCTGTCATTGCGAAGCAGCTTTACCGCTGAAGCAATCTTATCCTTGACGAGAAGGAGATTGCTTCACCGAAAAGCGTCGGTTCGCAATGACATATGGGTAAGCGGAGTCAAAAACATTATCTTAACATCTATAGCACAGATGTTTTGCCGCCCCCAATCATCACCCCTCCCGTCTCACCCACCCCCAGGCAGGCGTAGGCAACTCCCCAAAAGCCCGCCAGTTCGCCAACACTACAGCCACATCGTCAAAAGCGGACAAGTCCCTGAATACCGACGACACCGTCTCCTGCACCCAGGCGGGGGATAAGACAGTAAAAACCAGGGGGAGATCGAAGCTCTGCGTGTCTTCGCGCTTAGTTGAACTTGTGTGTGATCTTCTCTCTCAGCTTCTTTTTGGTGGCATTTCCGCTTTCTACTTCTAAACAGAATAATGTCTCCGCACCCCACAGCCGCCCCCAGGCAACTGCATCGGGCTGGTAATCATCCAGAGAGATTTCAGTCCACCCAGCCCAAATATCGGCATAAGGCCAGGCCTGCTGAAGCCAGGCTTTCCACAATCGCGATGTTTGTCTATGTCGCTTTCCCACACGATACTCGCGTACCCGCTTACCCGGAAAGGAAATTCTTGCGGGTATACCCCAACTGCGATAGACTGCGGTTACTCCAGGACGGCGTATCTCCCAGGCCGGGTAATAGGATGGCAATTTTTTCTTTTCGTCATCTGTCAATTCTTCAGACGGCTTCTCTAGTATTTGGGCAGCCAGCCCGCGCCTGACTGTTTCATACAAAGCCTGGCGCGCCGTAGGAAGGCTGCGTCCCATCATTGCGGCTACTTCCTTGGTGGTTGCCACTGGGACACGTATCAGGGCACGCAAACAAGCCAGTTCGTGAGATGAGAGATTCGCTGGAACAGGATTGTCGATGACCGGTGGAGGTGGTGATGGGTAACGGTCTGCCCAGGGCATGAACGAAAAATCGTCTAATGTGGGCTGCCGAGCCATTCCTCTGGTAATTGCCACAGGGGTATTCTTTGGCGATTTCTTGCCTCGCAGAGTGCGACGGACAGCCTCGATGTACCAGTTACCATCGGGGCCATTGACAGGCAGCCACACGGACGCACTGGATCGCACGCCTGTAAGCGGATAGGTCAAACGGCGGGCGATTTTGGCATAATCCGATGGGGGCAATCCGGCGTTCGTCGAGATGGGGAAAACGAAGGTATCACTCCACCCATTACTTAGATGAAAACTGTGCCAGGAATCGAAGTATAGGGTGCCAATTCGGACGGTCACATAAATCTTGCCTTATTTAGTAGGACACGGAATTTTTACATAGCCCGCGCCATCGAAAAACATCAGAGGATCGTGCCAGACCTGGCCCTCCCCTTTCTTCTCTTTGATCCCATAGTGCAGGTGGTTTCCAGTAGAATTCCCCGTAGTGCCTATATTACCCACTGGATCGCCATAAGAGACAATTTGTCCCTCTACTACACTGATTGCCGAAAAATGTGCAAACCAGGATTGGTAACCATTGTTTTCGACAACCACCAATCCACCCCACGGCCCGTTATCCCCAGCCCAGACCACCTTCCCGGCCATGGTCGCATATACCGGAAGCCCCCCCCAGGCCGGGAAATCAAGACCCGTATGACTGGTGTAGTTCGAATCGTGAAATAGGCAGCCCACCCACCAATCACCGCCAGGTTCCCGAAAAAGGGGTATTCCGCTGGGTAAGAGTGGATGATCGGTATATCCATCCCAGCCAACCCCAATTCCGGCAGTGCTAGAGCCATTGTCGCTGGTCTCTGATCCAACGGGTTGCGGTGTTCCCAGCATCCACGCCTCGACATCATCCTGCGCCCAGTTGGGAAGCTGAGGAATAGACAATGCCACCAGCGCGGTGAACAATACAACAAACGCTCCCATGCAAAGCATCGGGCCGCCGAAAGCTGCCACAAAAACGGCCACAAATGAGTGAAAGATAGTTTTTTGCATTTAACGTGTTTAGTCGAGTAGTCAAATAGTTAAATAGTCAAATAGTCAGACTACCGGACTAGACTACTTG
>JBDRGC010000316.1:0-3017 GCA_043818215.1 Chloroflexota bacterium
ATTTGCCCGGCGACCGCCAACTCTACAAGGCCGAAGTACCCACCGTGCGGGAAGTGATCCTCTGCGAAGGCCCGGCAGACGCCGAAAGCTACCGGCAACTTGGCTTCACCTCCTGGGCGTTGTGCGGCCTGGGACATATCCCTGAAGACGACCTGCGCCAACTCAAACAGCGGCCGGTGGTCTACCTGGCCTTGGATGGTGATGAAGCCGGTTCAAAAGCACAAGCCAGTATCGCCCCTGCCCTGGGGCCGCTGACGATGCTGGTCGATCCCTTCGAAGGCTACAAAGATGCCAACGAATACTTGCAACATAACGGCGATCCGCAGTTTGTCGCCGCTATGTTGCAGGCCAGCACGCCGGTGCTCGACAAGCGCATCCAGCAAACCAAAACCGCCACGCCCCATGAGTTGCAACGCCTCACCGGCGAGATTCTCGAAATGCTTACACAGCTTCCCAAAGAATTGGAACCCCGCTACTTACAAAAGACACAGCGTGCTTTGGGCATGTCCCGCAAAGAACTGCGGGCCTTGATGAGCGCAGAGCAGGAGCAGGGGGACATTGCGCCAATACTCTCGGATGTCAAGGATGGGCGTCTCACCTTCTTGGGTGAACCTCTAGGAAATTTCAGCGCACATATCACTCATGAAATGACTGTCGATGATGGCATGAACTTACCTGAAGTACAGTACACCCTGCGCGGCAAATTAGCGGCTGGCCCTCCCTTACCCGAAGTGACTATCAACGCCGACGAGTTTGCCGAAATGAAATGGATCGCCCGTTATTGGGGAGCGCGCCCGATCCCGTTTCTCCCTAAAGGCAAATACTACTTACTTTCCCGTGCCATCCAAGAGATCAGCCTGACAGATATGCAGCAAGAGAGGGTCTATACTTTCACCGGCTGGACAGATGTCGAGGGTGTGCGCTCGTATCTGAGCGCCTCGGGATGCATCACAGCAGAGGGGTTCAACGACTCAGTGCGAGTAAACCTGGGAAAGAACAATCGCCAGCATTACTCGCTGCCTACGCCGCCAGATGCCAACAGCAAAGAACTGGCGAATGCCGTACGCGCCTCGTTGGATTTTCTCAAGTTGGGAACGCTGAGCGTGACCGCCCCGATTTGGGCTGCCATGTTTGCCGGGCCGCTCACAGAGATTTTCCCCCTCTACGGCGTGATCTGGTTCTATGGAGCCACCCAAAGCGGCAAGTCCACCATTGCACACCTGGCCTTGACCCATTTCGGAGCCGGTTTCATTCGCGGGCGGCAATACAACGCCCCCCAGGACTGGATCAGCACCATCACGGCAATGGAACAAGTCATGTTCGATGTCAAGGACGCCCCGGTGATCCTGGATGATTTCGCTCCGCAGTTCGCCGATGCTGGCAGTGCCCGCAGGATGCACCGCATGGCGCATACCATTGTGCGCAGTGTCGGCAACCGCTCTGCACGGGGTCGCTCTACTCGTGATCTCAAAGAATGCAAGACCCGTATCCCCCGCGGGCTGGTGATCGTTACGGCAGAATTGCCCCTGAGCGGCGAAAGCACTGTGGGCCGTATGCTCTACGTGCCGATCAATCGCGGCGATGTGTTGCCCGATCCGGCCAGCGGCGAGACTTCCCGCCCGGCAGTGGACAAAGCGCAGGCACAGGCTGAAGCCGGGCTGTATGCCCAGGCAATGGCAACCTACATCCAATGGCTGGCCTCAAATTGGGAACGGGCTACGCAGCTATTCAAAGAGATCATGGACAAATCCAGCAATTTGGCGCGCAAGCGCGGCAAGCTGCAAAATCGTCTGCCAGACTATTTCGCCCTGCTGGATGCCGCTCAACAAGTGGCCCTGATCGCGTTTCAAGAAATGGGTGTGCTATCCGCTCAAGAAGCGGGAGCAATCATGTACGATAACAGTGAAGCCATCCTGGGGGTGATCGAAAACCAGGCTGAGCGCATCGCCGCCGAATCACCAGTGCGGAAGTTCTTCGAGGCCCTCGATAACCTGCTGGAACGCCGCAAAGTCTATTTGGCCCCCAAAACAATCGACCCCAACATGCCTTACGAACCTCCCCCTCAGGCTGAGTTGGTCGGATACTTCGATGCGAAGGATGAGCAGGTGATCTATCTCAATGATGGGGCCTGCCTTGCCCACATACGCGCCTATTGGGCTGCATTAGGCGAGAATTTCGATACGACAACGGATGCCCTGCGACGGCAGTTCAACCAGGTGAGCGGACTATTGCATAAACGTGAAGGTAACAACCTCACTGTATCGGTTTGGGCGGGCAGCAAAACCCGTCGCGTATTAGCGATCAGCGCCGAGCGGGTCATGTCCCTGTATGGAGTCACCTTGAAAAACGAGAACGACCCCTCGCCGATCATCTCCGGTAAGAACTATAAAATGGAAGAAAAATAATATTTTCCATGCGCGAGGGCTTATTGCCGTGAGGTCGTGAGGTGAATATGCGTTCTAAAAATACTACCGAATACTACCCCCATATATGGGCAAAACCTTTATTTTTCGTATCTAAACCCCACCGGTGGGGGTATTCACGACCTCACAGAAAACCTCACACGACCTCACACAACCTCACGCCCTACCCAAAAACCTCACGGCTTAGAGGGTTCCGTGTGAGGTCGTGTGAGGTCGGACGGGATCGGACGTACCCCCATATATGGGGGGTATACCTGGGTTTTCGGGTGTTTTGCCCATATATGCCGCAGGTCTATACGAACCTCACAACCTCACGCCCAAAAACGCGAAATGTATATATAGAGAAAATTTTTCACTCGATTCTCCGGTTTTCTGCACCTAAAAAAGTGTCTCTATGAATTATCCTGCAAACATCATGGATATTTCTGCTCCAGCTATCCCAGTTCCCAGTCACAAACTGAACGTCAAAGGCTACCCAGTGAACTGGCCGGAGATCGCCACGGCGGTCAAAGAATGGGCTGGCTGGCATTGCGAACATTGCAGACACAGTCACGATCCGGCTGCCGGGTATATCCTCACGGTTCACCATCTGGA
>JBDRGC010000317.1:0-3056 GCA_043818215.1 Chloroflexota bacterium
GGTTCAGAAAAAAATATCCATACATGCCCACCATTCCCCGATCGAGAACGCTCAAGCACTGCTGGCACATTGTGAGTATGGCAGGTTTCAAGAAAGGCGGATACATCTTCCATCCAGGTGTCCTTATCAAAATCTGCAGCGAGAAACCAGCAGGTTTCATCCACCAGCAATGGATAAACGCCGATGGTGAACTCTCTTGCTGTGGCAGTCGACGGGTTTATACCCATAAGGTGATTTCGTGTCACTTCGTCTGTAATCGGCAAATAGTTACGGTTATCGCAATCTTTACACCTCATTTTGGGTTTGTTGCATATTCCTCTCACCCATTCATCTTGACACGCTGGTTGGTAGCCACTTTTGCCTGTCTTGACACTTTCGAATCTTCTCGGGTAAACATCTTCTCTTCCCCTGAAAAGTGTGCGGAAGAGAGTTATCTTCGCATTCTGAGAGGAATCATTTGTCAGTGAAGAATTATCGAGAAACATCGGCAACTGGGAAGGGGTTTGATCAATCTGGGATCTTTCACATCTTAGCTTTTTTAACTTCTCGATTGCCTTCGCTCGTTCTGTATTCAGCTTGTCTAATTCTTCTTCCGCTTTTACAATTAGTTGATCTACTTCCGCTTTGTTTTTCATAATTACCTCGTGGATAAACCCGGGGGGCGAGTGTCTTTGATTATACCTTCGGCTGCCAAGTTGAGCAGCAGATTGCCTGCGGTGTAACGGATACTCAGGGGACAGGTGTTAGCGGAGACAGGCAGCGGATCATATCGGATTAGCGGAGGGCCTGCGGGCGGGAGTTGGGGGGCGAGTAGCGAACTAAAGAAGCAAGCTTTTGGACACGGACACCTGCGCCGGAACGCAGTGCAGGTGTACCACGGAGCAACACGGATATTTTTCTTGCTTTTTAGCAAAAATGGTTCTTTGATGTTTTGTGTGGACAAACTTTTTTTATACACGGATTATGCGGATTACACGGATTTTTCTTTGGATTTACGCCGTACCGGCACGGTGTCCGAATAATCCGTGCAATCCGTGTACCGCACCCCACAATATCTCAGAGAGCCGCAAAAATATCCGTGGAAATCAGCGTCCAATTTCTAGTTTCGCCTATTCAGCAACAAGTCTACTTTTATTGTTTCTATTAGCGAGAATTAGCGTAGTTCTGTTCTGAGTTTATCGAAGGGTTAGTGGATTAAGTTTTGAGCCAGGCGGATACGCCACCGTTTATCGCTCCACCGGCACCGCGCTCAAAGTCGAGCATGTAATCAAAGCACAGCATTCACAACTGGTGGCGCGCCGGGTTTCCTCGGGACAATTGGCAAGCCAGCGCGCAGCCTTGACATAGGCGCGCACCCAATACAATCTAAACAGGTTAGACAAAGCTGCTTAGATTGCGGAGAAATGATGTCTATTTTTGTGGATCGGGAACAAGAACTTGCGATTTTGAACGAATTGCACGACCAGGACACGGCGCAATTCGTCATGCTGCATGGGCGCCGCCGGGTTGGAAAAACCACGCTGCTCTTGCATTTTGCCGCCCAGGGTGGGCTGCCCGTGCTCTACTGGATCGCCGGGCGAGATACCCCCGAACTCTCGCGGCAGAGTCTGGCGCGCGTGATCTGGAATTGGGAGCATGGGGATGGGAATGTCGCCCCGCGCTTCTCTTTGTGGGAAGAAGTTTTCGAGATGGCCGCGCAGGTCATCGGTTCGCAACCCGTCATTTTCATCATGGATGAATTCCCCGATGCAGTCCATTCTGATCCCTCGCTGCCCTCGCATCTGCGCGCCGCCTGGGACCGCCTCTTCAAAGACAGCCGCATGATGCTGACCCTGTGTGGTTCTCATATTGGCATGATGGTCGATCTCGCCCGTTATGATGCTCCCCTGTACGGGCGGTTTACACACCACTTTTTCTTGGAACCGCTGCCTTTTCATACCCTCCATGATTTTTTTGCCGCGCTACGATCTGGAAGAACAGGTTGCCGTGAACGCGGTTTTGGGCGGCATCCCGGCTTATCTCGAACGGTGGGACGATCAGAAAAGTGTGGGCGCCAATATCAAACAATAGCTGTTCAAGCGCACCGGGATGTTCCAAAGCGATCCTTTTTTGCTCATCAGCGATGTGGTGCGGCGCGAAACCCAAACATACGAAATCGTGCTAAAGGCGGTTGCCTCGGGGTATCACACCCCTGGCGAGATTGGCCAAGCGATTGGACTGTCATCGTCGCATATCAGCCCCTACCTGAAAAGGCTGGTCGAGTTATATCTCCTGGAGAGGCGTGTTCCGGCAACCCTGCCTCCGGCGAAGTGGAACACCACCAATATCAGCCGCTATTATTTGCGTGATCCGTATTTGCGGTTCTATTTTCGCTTTATCGAGCCGAATAAATACCTGGTGGAGCAAGGCCTCACCAACCGCCTATGGGAAAAAGTCGCCGCTCAATTTCGCGCCTTTGTTGCGCTGACCTTCGAAGAACTCTGCCGGACCTGGGCGCTGCAAATGGGGCAGGCCGGGCAACTGCCCCTTGACCTGGACGTGGTGGGTACCCACTGGTCGCCGCGTGTGCAAATTGACGTCGTTGCAGTCGATTGGCAAGCCAAGCAAATCTTGCTGGGCGAATCTAAGTGGGGTGAGGGGCTGGTTGGGCGAAAAATCATCACCGACCTGATCGAAAGCCGCGCCCCCAAAGCTCTCGCCGATTTGCCTGACGCCGGGCGCGGTTGGACTGCGCATTACGCCTTTTTCGCGCGCACAGGGTTTACCGAGGCGGCCATCGCCGAAGTCCGCACACATCAAGCCATTTTGCGAACGCTCCCTCAACTGTACCAGGAGTTGCATACCACGTCCAAATGAGATGGGTGCATTTCATTTCAGTTGAAAGCGCTGATTGAGTAGGGCGACACGCTTTTCGTCGCCCGTATCGAAATCAAGTGGCATTTCTTGGTCTCGACACCTGCACTTGCAGTGCGGCGCAAGTGCGCAGTGCCTGCACACTTGTCCCTTTGGGATAGGTATACGCCGGAAAGGCATCGGCTACTAGACCGGCGGAATGC
>JBDRGC010000318.1:0-14586 GCA_043818215.1 Chloroflexota bacterium
TCCCCAATCTCCAATCCCCAATCCCCAATCCCCAATCTCCAATCCCCAATCTCCAATCTCCAATCTCCAATCTCCAATCCCCAATCCCCAATCTCCAATCTCCAATCTCCAATCCCCAATCCCCAATCTCCAATCTCCAATCTCCAATCCCCAACATCCCATGACCATCACCCTCCTCGGCCTCGGCCCCGGCGACCCCAACCTGCTCACCCGGCAGGCCTGGCAAACCCTGGAAGCGGCCTCTGAAATCTACCTTCGCACGAGCCAGCACCCCACATTAGCTGGATTCCCGCCGGGATTGCAGGTGCATTCCTTCGACCATCTCTACGAAGAGCTAGAATCTTTCGAAGAAGTGTATACTCAAATCGTGGAACAAGTGCTGGATTTGGGACGCCGCCCCGAAGGCGTGATTTATGCAGTGCCGGGACACCCCTTCATTGCCGAGACCACCGGCCCCGAAATATACCGCCGTGCCCGTGAAGCTGGAACCCCCATCCGAGTTGTGGAGGGACTCAGCTTCCTGGAGCCTGTATGCACAGCCCTGGGCTTGGACCCGTTTCCCCACATCACCCTGGTAGACGCCCTTGAATTGGCAGCGAGACACCATCCCCCCTTCCCGCCCGATGCCCCCGCCCTGATTGCCCAAATCTACTCCCCGCAGATAGCCGCCGAAGTCAAACTGACCCTGATGAACCTCTACCCCGACGAGTATCCCGTTAAGTTGATTCACGCCGCGGGGACGGCGGATGTCATCGTCGAAGACTTGCTGCTTTACGAAATCGACCGCAGCCCGCACCTTGGCTTGCTCACCGCATTGTACCTCCCACCCCTCGGGCCGCACACCTCCTTCGAGTCCTTACAGGAAATCGTCACCCACCTGCGTGCCCCAAACGGCTGCCCCTGGGATCGTAAGCAAACTCCGCAGACCATGCGTTCATCCCTGATTGAAGAAGCCTATGAAGCCCTGGCTGCCATCGACGCCGGCATCGCGCAGAAGATGCAAGAAGAGTTCGGCGACCTATTGCTGGTGCTGACAATGATCACTCAAATCGTCAGCGAGACGGGCACTGCGCCGGAGTTCGCCTATAGCGCAGCCGAATCGCCTGCCGACAGTTTCAACAGCGCCGCCGTGTTCCGCGGCGTCATCTCGAAACTCATCCACCGCCACCCTCACGTCTTCGGCGATTCGCACGTTGATGGAGTGGATGCCGTGCTGAAGAATTGGGAGCAACTCAAAGCCCAGGAACGCAAGGCCAACGGCGAAGTGGAGAAGGGGCTACTGGATGGCGTCTCGATTGCCATCCCCGCGCTGACCCAGGCTCAGGAATTCCAATCCCGCGCCGCCCGCGTGGGCTTTGACTGGCCCGAAATCGGAGGCGTCATCGACAAAGTGTGGGAGGAATGGGAAGAAGTCCGCACGGCTCCCGATGACGATGCCCGCGCCGCCGAATTGGGAGATTTGCTGTTCGCGTTGGTCAACCTGACCCGCTGGTACGATGTGGACGCCGAAAGCACTTTGCGGGAAGCCAATATCCGCTTCCGGGCGCGCTTCGCCCACATCGAAAAAGCCGCCCGCGAGCAAGGGCGTGAGCTATCGGAGTTATCGTTCGAAGAGATGGATGATTTGTGGGAAGAGGCTAAGATAAAACGTTAAAAGACAGTAGCGCAATAATAACACCGGAGACCCTTATCCGACCGCCGACCACCGACTGCTGATCGCTACTCCCCTACCGAGACGCAACATTGGATGCGGAAACAACCTCCAATTGCTTGAGTCCGGCGGCCTGCCCTCCCGGTAGAACGTCGGGACGATGTGAGTGAAGTCGAAGGGTCTGCTGTCTACAGTCTACCGTCGGATAATGTGCGATTCCTACTCAACTGCGTTAAAGATTGGTATACTTGTTGCATGTACACGTATGAAATGTCCACCAAGTCTATTGCTGACCGTGCTGTTCAACAACTGCTTTATTCCCCTCGCTTACCCCAGGTAGTGAGGCAGTTCAAGACTGTCTTGCAAGCTGAACAAGGAAAGCGCGAATATTTTTATGAGCATGTCTCCGAACAGCACAAGTCCGAGTTTATCAATGGAGAGATCATTGTGCATTCCCCCGTGAAATTTCGTCACAGCATGGCGAGCGATAACTTGTTCAGGCTGTTAAGCACTTATGTACAAAAACAAAATTTGGGCTATGTGGCCCACGAGAAACTTATGATAACTCTCGCGCGCAACGATTATGAGCCGGATATTTGCTATTTTGAGCACGAAAAAGCGCACCAATTTACACCGGATCAAATGAAATTTCCTGCGCCAGACCTGGCAGTAGAAATCCTTTCTCCTTCTACCGAGGCTAATGACCGGGGAATCAAATTCGAAGATTACGCCCTCCACGGCGTTTCCGAGTATTGGATCGTTGATCCAGCGGATGAATTTGTGGAGCAGTACATCCTGCAAGACGAGGAGTATGCACTGCTGGTCAAAATCAGGAGTGGGGTTGTTCAGAGTACGGTTGTCGAGGGGTTCGAAATTCCGGTACGGGCTATCTTCGATTCGGGAGAACAGTTTGCTGCATTACAAGCTATACTGGCGTAAATTTTTGGGTGATGGATTTGGGCGCGTTTCATTTCATTTGAGAGCACCAGACCTGCCAGGTTTCAGGAAATGTTTTTAACTACTCGTGTCTCCTAGAAGCTTAGCTCCCGCTTTTACCAACCACCAGCAAAAACCTGGCAGGTCTATCCAATTGATTTCATCAAGGAGAATACAAGATGCTTGCAAAGACACCCCCGCTTGGTTGGAATAGCTGGAACACGTTTGGGCACCAGATCACTGCCGATGTGGTGCGGGAAACTGCCGATGCCTTTGTCGAGACAGGTTTGATGGATGCGGGATACGAATACATTGTAATTGACGATTTGTGGGAAGCCAACGAGCGGAAAGACGGCAGGCTGACCTGGGATTCCGACAAATTCCCCGATGGCATTCCGCGCCTAGCCGAGTATGTTCACACTAAGGGGCTGAAATTCGGCATTTACTCGTGTGCGGGAAGTCACACCTGCGCAGGGAAGCCCGCCAGTTATGGCTACGAAGAAGCGGATGCCATGACTTTCGCTGAGTGGGGCGTTGATTTTCTCAAGTACGATTTCTGCTACATGCCGCCGGGAGTCGATGGGCCTATGCTTTACCGAAAGATGGGGCAGGCGCTCCGGGCTGCGGGACGTCCCATCGTCTTCAGCATTTGCGAGTGGGGAACCAACAAACCGTGGAAGTGGGGTGCGTCTGCGGGGGGCCATCTATGGAGAACAACCGGAGATATCTTCGACTCATGGGAATCGATCCTCGAGATTGGATTTCGCAACCAAGCGGGGCTTGAGGCTTATGCCGGGCCGGGCCGTTGGAATGACCCCGACATGCTCGTTGTGGGCATGTATGGCCAAGGAAATGTTGCCCGCGGCGGTTGTACGGACGCGGAATACCGGAGCCATTTTGCCCTTTGGTGCCTGCTCGCCGCTCCCCTGATGATTGGCTGCGATGTCCGCAATATGAATGCAACCACGCGGCAGATTCTTCTGAACCGTGAACTGCTGGCGGTTAATCAAGACATACTGGGACGCCAGGGTTACTGTGTGGGCCAGACCTACCACGGAAGCGAGCCTACGGAGGTGTGGGCAAAGCCCCTTGCGGATGGTTCTCTGGCCATCGGCCTCTTCAACCTCGGTGAGCGGGACCCTTGTCTCGTGACAGTAGCGTGGGAATCCCTCGGCTTGCATGACCGGCGTCCTTGCCTGGTTCGCGACCTGTGGACTGGGGATGATATAGGAGTGTACACGCGGGATTTCTCGGCCAGTCTCGCCTCGCACGACGCGTTAGTATTGAAGCTTATTCCACAATATTAGTAATGTGGGACGATTTTCCAAATCGTCCTACAAAGAACAAAAACAAGCGCCGGTCACATTCTTGTGACCGGCGCTGTGGCTATGAAACTGTAACAGGTAGATTTACCCTCCGCTGATCACATTCTTCAAAAGATCGCCGCCAATACCAGCGAAGCCTTTCTGCTCGCCGCCACCCTGGCTGAAAGTGATACCGCGCTTGATGCGGTCCACCAGCCGCGAGAAGGGCAGGCTTTGCAGGTAGACTTTGCCAGGCCCGGTCAACTTGGCCAGGAAGAGGCCCTCACCGCCGAACAAAGCATTCTTGAAACCGCCGACAAATTGGATATCGTAGTCAACCGTGGTAGCGAAGGCTACGATACAGCCGGTATCCACCCGCAGATGTTCGCCGCGGCCGAGGTCCTTTTCGATGACCGTCCCGCCTGCGTGGACGAAGACCATCCCATCGCCGGTCAGTCGCTGCAAGATAAAACCCTCGCCGCCGAAGAAGCCGGCCCCCAGACGCTTGGTGAAGGCGACTTCGATTTCGGTGCCGCGGGCCGCGCACAAAAACGAGTCTTTCTGGCACAGAACCTGCCCGTTGAACGTGTCAAGATCAAAGGGCACGATTTTGCCGGGGTAGGGGGCTGCGAAGGCGACCCGGCTTTTGTTACGTGCGTTGTTCAAAAAAGTGGTGATGAAGAAACTCTCACCTGTGACCATGCGCTTGAAGCCGGCGAACAGTCCGCCGCCGGTGTCGGTTTGCATTTCGATGCCATCTTCCATATATGTCATCGTGCCGACTTCTGCCCGTACCCCTTCTCCGGGATCAAGTTCGACTTCCACTAGCTGCAAATCATCGCCGAAAATTTTATAATCAATTACGTCTGCCATCTACATTCTCCTTTTGATTTTGATTTCTAGACCATTTTGCCATACGAATAGATCATCCGCAGGCCAGCTTGTTTAACCACTCTACGCACTTCGGGGCGGGCGCGGTAGCAGAAACACACCGGGAACACTTCACCCTCTAAGTGCTGGCGGGCACGCTCAACCTGCTTTGTGAATTTGTCTACATCTTTCAGAGTCAGGTTGAATTTCACTTCTCCCAGAATCCAGATGTTAACGTCGGGACGTTCCGGGTCTTGAGCTTTCCCGAAGATGTCGATTTCCTCCGCTGTACGGCCCCATTTATGCCAGGACCGTGCCAATTCGCCTACCTGCCAGCCAAATTCGCGCTCGAGAACATCGTACAACACAATGTAGGCGGTGTCTTCCAGGTCGCCTCCCATTCGGTCACTCAGGCCGCCTACTTGTTTGGCTAGATTCTGTAGAGCGGACTCGGTTTTTTGTTGGGCCGTAGCCAACTCTCCAACGCGTTGTTCAGTACGGTTTTGGGCTGCTGCTAACTCTTGTTGTGACACAACCAACTCTTCAACACGCAGTTCTGTGCGCTCCTGCGCTGCCCCCAGGTTGCGGACGATTTCTTTCAGCTCGTTAAAATCACCAGTATGCACCAAATCACTATAGGCATCGTGGATAATTTCTGTCAGCACAGATGATTGTTTGTCGCTGAACACATAAGATAACTTGCGTTTCATACTAACCGGATTCATGGGAGTTAACATAATTCACCTCTCTCACCTCGTTGCGTGATAATATTATAGCATCTTTTTTACGAGTTCCGCCCCATTATCAGCTTGACAAATGTAAACATTCGGCTGGACCCTGGTCTTTTGTTCGTAGGCCTCAGCGACTCTTTTAGCGAAGTCAGGCGCGCTTTTTGCTTCCACCAGGGCCACCGCGCAGCCGCCGAATCCGGCTCCTGTCATGCGGGCGCCGAAGCAGCCGGGTTGTTCTCTGGCAATTTCCACCATCACGTTCAATTCCTTGCTTGAGACTTCGTAATCGTCTCGCAGGCTCGCGTGACTGGCGTCCATCAGGCGGCCCAGGGTGACCGCGTCCCCGCGCTGCATGGCCTCCGCAGCTTGCAGGGTGCGCTCATTTTCGGTGATGACGTGGCGCGCCCGGCGGCGGGTGGTTTCATCGAGTTGGCTGCTGTAGGCCTCGAAGGTCTCGATGGAGACATCTCTCAGGGCTGGGACGCCGAATTGGGCCGCAGCAGTTCGGCATTGCCCGACCAACTCATTGTAGGCGGAATCCACCAAGCCGCGGCGGGTGGCAGTATCCAGCACAATGACACGCATCCCATCGGGTAACGGGACCAATCTCGTTTCCAGCGAGCGGCAGTCGATCAACAAAGCCTGCCCCGCTTTTCCCTCGGCAGAGATCATCTGGTCCATGATCCCAGATTGAATTCCTACCCACTCGTGGTCGGCTTGTTGGGCCAGTCTGGCCATAGCAGCGCCATCCCAATCCCAGGGCGAGACTGCCCAAAAGGCTTTGAGCAATGCTAATTCCAACGCAGCAGAGGATGACAACCCTGCGCCGATGGGGACATCTCCGGCAAGCACTCCCTCCCAACCATTGACGAGATAACCAGCGTTTTGCAGCACCCAGGCGATGCCCTTGACGTATTCCGTCCAGCCCACTCCGTGTTGAATGTCGCCCAGGGAGAAATCGGCCGGTGTGTCGAAATCGACCGAGTGCAGCAGGATGCGCCGGTCTGAGCGCGGGCGCAGGGCTATCCATAAGGCTCGGTCGATGGCCATGGGCAGCACGAAGCCCTCATTGTAATCGGTGTGCTCGCCAATGAGATTTACCCGCCCCGGGGCGCGCACGATGAAGGCCGGATCATTTCCGTATTGGTGGATGAAAGCTGCAGTGATTTGAGCTTGCATTTCCATAGCGCGGGCTCTTGTCGTAATCAGACTTCACAGTTGTTATTGCGAAGCTTGTTCTGAGAGAAAAGAAGGAACATGACGATTGCGAAGCATATCGTGGGTATCCCTGCTTAGTCTCCCCTTGGGGGATACCCGCAGAGTGCCCGCAGGGTGAAGGGTGCGAAGGGGTAAGCAATCTCATCCTCGCCAAGCGAGGTCGGCTGCAAATGTGGGTGGGCGCACAATTCAATTTTCATTTGAACTCTTGAAACGTTTTTTGATAAACTGTATGAATTCCTTTCGAGTAGCTACCATTTCAGCCAGGAAACCGCGTATCCCTTTCCCTCGAGGTTTATTTGTTCGATTTACCTGATACATTTCAATTATCAGGGCACCAATTCCTACATATGAATAAATATCTGCCAAATTTGCACTAGGCGAACGAAATACCTGAATAAAATCGGTCGTGTAGGGTTGAGATATATCTCCTAGTAAATGCCCTAAGCTTGCTGATACTATGCCTACAAAAGCTAATCTTATCCATAGATTTTGTCGTCGAGTTTGCGTATAAAACAGATAGATTGGAAAAGCTGCTATTGCCAGAAAAATCATTATTGATTGATGTACTACTTCTGCCCATGACGGTAGAGATGGAACCCACCAAGAGAATCCAGAATAGTTTCGAATAAAAGTTATTCGTAATATATTTCCGATCAAAGGAATACTTTCACAAGGCAGTAATGAAGTTCTTACGATAGCCTTTGTAATCGCATCCAAAATCACAAGGAGACAGATAACAACTAATAACGATCGCGACATACACTTTTTGTAATATCGTACTTATGCCCATCTTTGATAGTGCGCCCAACAATGGCTTCCCAGCCGAGCGTTTTGGCTCCGAGGGCTGCTTTTACTAAAACAAATCTTTGCAAATCGCGCCGGCTCACCCACGGGGCGAAAGCCCATACGCGTCAACCTAAGATGGCGACCTGGAAAATGCCGCTGGAAACGCACGCTGGCTGGCCCGATCGGGGCATAAATCGCCCCGAATTTAGAACTTCCCCTCGTTTGCGGGGATCATGAGGCCGATTCGTCGAGTGAAGGTTCCAAAATCCGTCGCGAAAGTCGCCGGGTGGCGACCAGCGAGAGTAACGTCCCCCTTAGGTTGACGCCTATGGGCGAAAGCCCCGGTCAGCTTAGCGGGGTTGGGCGGCCCTGCTTTGAGTTGAAAAGCGACTCGACATTTCAGTAGGATATGATACGATCAGTGGAAGGTAGACCGTTTTGCGGACTTGCGCTTCTATGTACCCGACAATGGATTGCGTCACGGCTTCCTGGCTATCGGCGATAGCAGTCATTTCAGTCGCGTGGGTGTATCCCATCAGGTAGTCCCAACTGACCTCATAGTCCAGCACTTCCAGCTTGTTTCGAAACGAGATCGCCTGCTCTGGCAAAGATAGCAAGTCGAATTGACAATGGAGCACGTAGAAAGGTGGCAGCGTATTACCAGCAAGCACATACATGCTGGGCGAGGCCGCCTCTAACGCGGCCTCGTCCGTGTGTCCACCCTCGAAAGTCTGGTCGAGCAGCGGACCAAAGATGAGTTCATTCAACTCATTCAGGTTGTACGCACCGCTCATGCTGATCACGCCGCGCATGTGCATGCGGTACGCGCGGTAGTTGTCGTGCGTAGCCAGCAGGCTGACCAGATGGCCGCCGGCCGAATGGCCAAACAGGAATATGTTCTGCGTGTCTCCGCCGTAAGCGGCGATGTTTTTCACCGTCCAGTCAAAGGCTGCGCCGATGTCCTGCAAGTTGTCATCGTACCAGGCCGCCTTGGTCGGGGTTATGGGGTAGGTCTCGGCTAGAAAGACCTGATCTGATGTCAGCCGGTAATCCACATTGACCACCACCCAACCCTGTTCAGCGGTCAAGGTCGGGGTGAGAAGTTCGGTATACCAATGGGCGTAACCGTCTACCCATCCACCACCGTGGACGAAAAAGACCACCGGGCGATCGCGGAGGGGTTGGCCGTCTTGATAGGGCTGATACACGGTCAGCGTGCGCGTCTCAAAATCGCTCTTGTCTGCGTAGCGCGTATCGGTGATGTGAAACGGTTCATCTGGTTGGTACATCACCTGGGAAGTCACGAAATTGTAGTTTGCGCTGGCGTCCAACACCGGCGCATCGGGGGTGAAGGGGAAGTTCTTCATCACCAGTGGCAGGTAGATCATGTTGTCTGCAAGTTCTCCAGTGGTGGGTACGGCGTTATTCATCCTCAGGTTGAAGCCATCCGTGAAGGATTGGGCAAGCGCCGTGGGCGAGGATAAGATAACCAGAATCACCCCGATTACCAGAACAAAACCCAGCAGGGTTCTAAGCACACCAGTCACAGATTTGATGATAGATTTAGTAAACATAGTTACTCATCTTATTTGGTCATTTGAGCCGCACACCGTTTACATAACCGACTCGCCGACTTTGCAATCCGACATTCTTCCACTACTACCAAAGTATGCTAAGGAATGAGAATTAAATAACTTGCGCGTTTGCATCCTAACGCGAGCTCAGGTTGAGTAGCGCAGGCACACGCTTTTTGTGCCGGAGCGTACACCTGCACTGCGTGTGGCGCAAGTGTCGAAACCCAGCGGATTACGGCAAATTAGCCCATTTTCAACCCCCGTTTGGTTTCGATATGGCTCTCCGTACCTCCGAGCCTACTCAACCGGCACTACGCCCAAATTTGGAAATGGGCAAGTTATCTAATCCCCGTTCCTAAATTCGCAGCGTTTTCCTGTGCCGAAGGAGAGTTCGGTTAACGTGGGAGTGCGACTCACTTGACCGAAAACACCAAACATTTATTGAGGGCTGGTCAGCGAAGGTTATCGTCTATCGATTTTGTCACCCGAGAGATGACGAACACTTAGGCTGCGCTCAGTGCATGCTTCGACAAGTGAACGTCCATGCCTGCACTGAACGAAGTGAACGTGCCTGCACTGAAGGAAGTGAACGTGTTGGTGAGATGATTGTACCATCAACTCCAACCCTTTAAGTGGACAAACGAGTGCGACACCCAATGGCGACCGACTGGTTCTCGAACGCTAGAGACTGCCCCCCGGCCCCCAATTTTGGGGGAGATACTTTTGTTTTTGTGTCTCTCTTCCTCGAAGCCAGGACGAGAGAGCGTGTTCCCCCCCAGGATTGGGGGCCATGGTTAAGCGGTCGCTGCTGTTGTCGACGAAAAACAACAAAACCGTGCGCTCTTCCGCAGAGCGCACGGTTTTGTTGTTAGTGACGAGTCAATATCATTAAGTTTAGCTATCGGCGGATTACGAATCCGCCTGGAACGTGTCAGAAAATCCTGTTTTGCTCTTGTCGGATCCATCTCAAAAGGGGTGCTGCGCGATGATCCAATAGAAATACTCGCAACGGGCATAGAGTAACATTTTTTTGTACACGGATTCACACCGATTTTACGGATACAGAGAAATAATAAAGGGAAAAATCCGTGGTATCCGTGAAATCCGTGTACTATTTTTAGATGTCGAATTGTTATTTTCTAACCGTGTTCAGTATACCAACCCTTAGCTTAATGACATTGAGTGACAAATTTAGTTTCCGCTAAGGAAGAGGCCAGGGTGAGGGTACAGGATGCCCTCCCCTAGAATGACCACCCATTCCGAACCAGGTTCGGAGTGGGTAGAATCTCGATCGTGTGAAAGGAAACGGGGGTGAGATGAAAACGTAGGTCGGATTTGGAAATCCGACCTACCGCAAAATCAGCATCAAGTAGAACTTATACCACTCGGCGGCGGTGCTGGCGGTGGCGATAGTTTGCACTCCCGCGTCCAGCCCGGAGGCGGCTGTAAGCGTGACCAGGCCGAGTTCCCCATCCCCGGCGTCTGGCGGGACATCTACCGTCAGCGTCACTATAGTGCTCCCGCCCGGGGGCAGCTCACCGCTTGAGTCTGCTGACAGCGCAGCCGTCCACGCCCCCGTGACCGTCAGTCCGAAGGTGTCGGTGTAGTCGCCGGCATTGGTCACGGTGAACTCATAGCTCACTTGTGTGCCAATCAGGCCTGCGCCAGTTTGATTGCCGCTCAGCCCCGCACCGGGATTCACTCCGGTAAACGTTGTGCTGGTGGCGTTGGCCGTTTCGCTCCCATTATCGCGAGATGTGGCCGTTAGAGTGAACATGTCGCTGGCTATGATCACACTTGCCACTTGAGGCGGGATATCCACTTCTACGTCCACTTGGGCACTCGCCCCGGCGGAAAGTTCCACCGCAGCAGACCCAACCAACCCCGTCACCCAGATATTACCGCTGAGCACTAAATCGCAGGTATCGGTGTAATTGCCGGTGTTGGTCAGAGTGTAAGTATGCGTAACTATATCACCCGGATTGCCAGTGTGCGCCTGACTGGGGGGAGTCAGCTCTAGTCCTGCCACAATGGAGGCCTGGGTAGTTCCGGTGACACTAATCACATCCACTGGTTCACCCCACGACTGCGCGGTGACGGTGAAGGTGTCGCTGCCTTCCAGATCGGGCACGTCCACCCGCACTGCCACCTGCGCCGAGTCACCCGCCCCAACTGCCAGCGGTGTGGCAGTCAGCAAGGCAGCCGGCCACCCGCCGCCCGTCAGCGTCAGGGTGTAGGTATCGGCCAGACCCAAATTGGACAGAGTGAAAGTGTGTGTCACGACTGCATTTGGGGCCGTGTTGATGATGCTGTCCGGGCCAAAGGTGAAACCGCCACAAGCCTCCATTGCTGACTGGACGGCTGCCAGAGCGTTGATCTCACCCCATCCGGTAGCATAGTTGGGGACGTGCGCACCGCCACCAATGCCGTCATCGTAGGGGATCGGCGTGGCGGTCTCTTCGATGATGGTTTCAGTAGCCGCGTAGTCACCGACCAGGCAAGGTGCCGCACTCCACATCAAAGCGACCAGGCCGGTCACATGGGGACTGGACATGGAAGTGCCACTCATAGTTCCATAAGCTGTGTCACTGCTTTTATATGCAGAGCGGATACTAACTCCCGGAGCCAGTATCTGCGGCTTGAGATCGGGATAGCCACGCGGATTGACTGTGTCCAGGTAATCGGTTGGCCCCCAATTGGAGTGGGTAGCGTATTGCCCATTATCACGGCCCGTTGATCCAACACCAGTGACGTTGCCAGCGCGGGCTGGATTGCCAACAGTGTTCAAACCAGGCGGATATGGATATCCGCATTGGCTGCCGGCGTTACCATTCGAGAAAACCGGATAAATACCTAAGGCGTGCCAGGAAGTTATCACACCATCGTACCAGTGATCTGCATATTGCAGGCAATCACCCCAGGAGTTGTTGACCACATGCGGGCGCAAGTCAGAATCGGCGTTTTGTTGATCCAAGTCCCAGGGCGCAGCCATGAATTGGCCACATTCCAACAATTCAGAATCATCACCCTCGAAGGCCTGGCAGGCAATCCACTGTGCGCCTGGGGCCATGCCAATCTGGTTTCCGGCTCCATCGTCACCCAGTATGATTCCCATGGTATGAGAGCCGTGGCTATGCCAATCGTTGGGGACCGGGTCACTGCCCCCCAGCGCGGGATCCCACCAATTGTAATTGTGGTCGAATGAACCACCGCCCAGATTGCCGCGGTACTGGTTGACCAACGCCTGGTGAGTGTAGCGGACGCCGGTATCGATATTGGCGACGATGATACCTTCACCGGTGTAGCCCAGCGCCCAAATCTGATCGGCGCCAATGTGGGTGATGTTCGATTCGATGGCATCGGGGGAGCAGGTGGAAACTGCGCTCTCCACGGGTTCATAGAGAATTGGATTACGGCGCGCCCGCAAGGCAGCAATCTCCGAGAAACTCATCAAGCCATTGAAGGTGTTCATACTGGATGAGTCCACTACAATCACGTTGTCTATCCAGTAAGCCGTATACCCGGTTCCTTGCGCATCGAGATACGTGCGGACATTCTTTTGAGTGCGGGCTGCGGCCTGTTGCAGCGCGTTGACCACAAAACGGCCGCGCGCTTCCCAGTTCATATCGTAAGCCAGGGAGAGATCCGGGTACTCTCGGAAGTAGATCAGGTATCCCGAGTCACCATCAGACATCAACTGGTTCTGCAATTCAGGCTCGATCTCGATATCTGGCAAAGGCTCCTGTCCGGGGGGAGCTGCGGCGGTACGTTGCGGTACATCTCCCGGGAACAATGTACCCAGTATTGCAGCCAGTGTTACCAAATGAACCAACCATATCTTATTCTTCAGACTAAATTTTCCTTTTTTTGTGTCAAGTATTCAGCCAGCCCCCCGACCCCCAAACCTGGGGGAGCAACCCTCCAAAGTTGGAGGGTTGGGGGGCGTTCCGAAACAACTCAGCAGCGGATTATCGCGGAGTAGCGGACACCTGTCCCTTTGGGATTTGTCCTCGCAGGCTGTAACCCCTCCGCTAATCTGCTACAGTCCGCTGCCGGTTCTCCTGCCCCCCGGCCCCCAATCCTGGGGGAGCACATTCCCCCCAAAGTTGGGGGGTTAGGGGGGCAACCTGAGTGATCATTCATCAAACAAAATCATCGGATCAAAATGGCGAAATTCTCCGCTCATACGCCACCAGCGATAATTGTACATTTCATCTTCTGTGGCGCGGGTGTCATAGAAGACCATACTTTCGAACACAGAGTCTGCGGGGCCAATGCGGGTTTCGAGATGCAAGTGGGGGATGGGAATATTGTATCCGGTCTTGCCGACTTCTCCCAATAGCTGACCGCAGGCCACCCAATCGCCGACGGTCACTTGAGGGGGAGCAGCCAAATGAGCATAGAGGTGGTAAAGCGATTGCCCGGGATCGATATCCACTGCGTGGATGATACCCGGCGGCAGATCAGACCGAGAGGTCTCGATGATGAGCATATTCCCGTAAGGGAGTCTATTGTTCATCGAGGAGGCAACCCGACCCGGCAAGATGGCCATAACCCCCTCACCTTCGATGGAGGCCCGCTCCCCGCGGCGGTAGTAGGCAAAATCCACTCCCTGGTGACGGTCGTCTTTGCCGGGGGGTGGCGGATCGTAGGGATCGGAGACGATCTCAGACAATTCAGAAATTTCGTGTTCTGCCAGGGGTGAACATAGGTGGCAGGACACTTCGGAGGTGGGGGAAAACGTCGGGGACGGGGATGCAGGCGGAACGGAGGTTTGCGCTGCGGGGGCAGGTGTCAAAGTCGAGGGAATAGGACGCGAGGTCTGCGTCGGGGCAGGGTGGATATCCCCTGAAACAGTGGTTGGCAGATTATCCACAGTTGCATTACAAGCCGCCAGACAGAGCATCAATATCAAAAGTAACAGGTGAAAACGCATGTAAGGGGAATATGCAGTTGAGCAAAAGTCGGCAGGCCGCTTACGCCTCGTGAAGCGTGAAGCGGATTTTATCCTACTCAGCTATGCTTCGGGGACTATGTCACGTCTCACGTCTCATGTCTCACGGTGCATTTGTCATTACCGGGCGACTTTTGCGTTAGTGCTTTAATCAAAACGCCCCACCCGGACGGGAGAGCGTTATGCCTGCAATATATGATATGTGTTTCAGTCTTTATCAAGTGTATCCGATTTGGTTGAATCGCTGGAAGATGCTACCTCGGTCTTTTGTGGTTTATTATTGCTACCATTTTTGCCGGAAGGAGAACGATTATCCGTTGAATAGAAGCCAGACCCTTTGAAGACAATTCCCACCGGTAAATAAACTTTCCGCAGGGTTTTTGTGTTGCACTCCGGGCAACGAGTTAGGGGAGCATCTACAAATTTTTGGCGGCGTTCGAATTGAACACCGCAATTTTCACATCGATACGTATAAATAGGCATGCTTTGTTCCAATCTTGCTACAAGTCAATTCTTTCAGAAGCGAAAGGGATTATAGCGCGCTTGATATTGATTGGCA
>JBDRGC010000319.1:0-3458 GCA_043818215.1 Chloroflexota bacterium
CCTCCCTCCACCCTCCACCCTCCACGCCTCACTGCCCAAACATTTCCAAGAGCACAGGATTGATCTGCTCCCAATTGGGCCCGAGAACTTGTGCCCCTCCCGCAGTGGTGAAAGGGTTTACCATCTCACGGTCGATGACCCGGCCATCCCACCCGTCTGCCCCGACCCGCAGGATAGCGATCCCCAGCCGCGGCCATAGCCATGCAGGGATGTTAGTGTCTACCATTTCCTCGATCATTCCCCACGTTTCTGGGATATACGCCCACGCCGACGGGGTGAGAATCCGCCTCGAAAGGGCTTTTAGGAACAATTGGCCGCGCTCCATGCGGGTGAAGTCGTCACTTCCCGCCCGGTCGCGCACCAGAGCCAGGGCCTGTTCCCCGTTCAGGTGGTGTAGCCCCGCGGAGTATCCCGACATGGGGCGAGAGAATTCGACATCCACGCCGCCGAGCGCATCGATCACATCCAGAATGCCATCGAAGCGCAGGCGCACGAAATAATCCACATCCACGCCGAAGTTCGATTGCACGGTTTCGATAGCACTAAACGGGCCGCTACCAGGCTGTTCGGCCTCGGCGAAGAAATGGGCAGTATTAATGCGGTTGACCCCGTACCCGGGGATATCCACCCAGAGATCGCGGGGGATGGATAGCATCCCCACATAAGGTTGCGAGGGTACGATAGTGGTCAAAATGATCGTATCGCTGCGCCCCAGGTTGGAACCCGGTTCCCGCGAGTCGAGTCCCAGCAGCAGGATATTCGTGCGCCCTGGCGCGATAAGATATACCAGCAGCGCCAACAAGAAAATAATGCCTGGAATGGAAATTGCACAGCAGCACCCTTTGCGGCTTTTGCGGGGCGGCTCGGCCCAGGCTGGCTGGCGGACTGGTGTGTCTGGCAAACTGGTGGGCTGAGTTTCGGCCCACGGGTCAGCGGGTTGGGATGAATTCTGACTGGATGGATTCATAGATTAATCACTTCCCAATGAAAAGCTAGTACGCCGTACTGGAACGATGCACAAAACAAGGAATATCACCACTAAGGCACAAAGGCACGAAGTAAGCATTTTTAAAATCTTTGTGCCTTTGTGGTAAATTGTTTTGGTTCCAACTTATCCGAATTAGGGTTGCCCCAGTAAGCTTCGGGCAGCCTCGATGAATGGGTCGCCATCGGCCCCTTCGGTAGATATGACGATATCCGGTTGCAGACCGCCCTCCCCGATGGGTAAATCCAGGCCCGGAACCCACCATTTGGCTGCCGTGACATAGATGCTGGAGCCGTCTTTTAGATCGAATACCAGTTGAATGCTATCTTTGCCGTATGTATGTGTCCCGATAATGAGAGCGCGCCCCTGGGACTGAAGCGCACCGGCGATGATTTCTGCTGCGCTGGCGGTATCTGTGTTCACCAACACAACCAGCGGAATCTCCGCCAACGGGCCAGGTTCTTCGACTTCGTAAGACTCGACAGGTTGGCCGCGGTATTGCTCTTGAATGATAAGTCCCTCGCTCAAGAATAGCCGGGCAATGTCCACCCCAACGTCAAGCAGCCCGCCCCGGTTGCCGCGCAAGTCGAGGACGAAATGGGTAGCGCCGCGTTCTTGCAGGTCGTTGACGGCATTTTGTATTTCCTCGCTGGTGCTGGCCGCGATGATATTGACCTCGATCACCCCCAGGTGGAGGTCAGCGGCCTCGATATGCCAGGTCACGGATGGGAGAGGAATGGCCTGCCGTTTGATGGTGAACTCAATTTGGGCATATTCCGGGGGACGCGCCACCTCGATGGTCACGCGCTCACCCTCCGGCCCCCGTATGGCGGCCACAACCTCGTCTATGGGGGTTTCGGGGAGAATCTCCCACTCGTCCACTCTGATCAACCGGTCTCCATCCAATAATCCAGCTTCCGCCGCCGGACCATCTGCAAAGGGGTAGAGAACCACGTATCCTTCCGGATCGAGTCCCAGTCTGGCCCCGATTCCGCCGTAGCTTCCTTCCAGATCGTTTGTGGTCAATTCGTGCTGCACTGGCTCTACGAACCGGGTGTTGGGATCGCCGTAGGCCTCCACCATGCCGTGGATCATGCCGTATTCGATGGCTGGCGGTTCAGGAAGATCATCGTAAGCATGATTTTCGAGGATGCCGTAAGCCTGCTCCAGAATTGGGAAATCCGCTGCGCTGGGGTGCGTGTGGGCGCGCACCAGGTAACCCGCACCGAAGACAGCAGATAGAGAGACCAGAAAGGCGAAATAGATGAAAATTAAGCGTTTTAGATTCATGGTGATCGATAAGTGAAACGTGAAACGAGAAGCGTGGAGCGTGGAGCGTGAAGCGTAGAGCGTGACGAGAGTGGTGCATGACGCAGTCCCCGAAGCGCAGCGGAGTGGGAAGCGTGACGAGTGGTACGTGAAGAGTGATAACATATTTCACCCTCATGCCTCCTGCCTCACGCCTCCTGCCTCACGTCTCACGCACAGTTTATCACACACGGGTATAATGTCCAAATGACCCCCAAAGAGATCGAGATGGAAACCCTTTCTACCGCCTTCGAAGAGAAGACGCCGCAGGAGATTATCACCTGGGCTGTGGAGACCTTCTGCCCAGACATTGCCATGAGTTCATCTTTTCAGACCCAGAGCGTTCCCCTGCTTTATATGGTGAGCCAAATTGAGCCGAACATGCGAATTCTATTTGCAAATACAGGTTTCCATTTTTGGGATACTCTGATGTTCAGAGAGCATTTGGAACGTGTTTGGAATTTGAATATTATTGATCTGCGCGCGGAGGATTCCTGGCGTGTTTTCTTGCGGCGTTTTGGCAGGGATTTGTACACTCAAGACCCAGATTTATGTTGTTTTGTCCATAAAGTTCAGCCCATTCAGGGTGCGCTCGGAGGCGTTAAAGCCTGGATAACAGGTATTCGCCGCGATCAAACCGCACACCGCTCCAAAGCCACAATTCTGGAACCTCAAAAGGATGGCCTGCTAAAAATCAACCCCATGCTGAATTGGACAAAACGTGACGTGTGGCGATATATTCAAGAATACGGTCTGCCTGAACACCCTCTACTCGCGAAAGGATATACCAGCATTGGGTGTGTGCCATGTACCCGCCCGGTGCTTCCCGGCGAGGACGCTCGCTCTGGCCGCTGGCAGGGGATGGGCAAAACCGAGTGTGGTTTGCACACCGAGATGTTCGAGCAAAAGGGACGCAGCTCGGTTGAAGTGATGGCAGCTTTTACTCGAGGCTCCAACTCTTGAACCGCGTATCACAATCGCTCCGATGGAAGAAGGCCAGCAGGTCGAATTCTCTATCGAGATGGGGCCTAAGGGTCCTCAGGCCACGGATGTAGTTCCACTGTAAATCTTGAACCGCCACAAAGAAAAAGCCCCGCTGTATTCCGGCGGGGCTTTTTTGATTGGGGGATTGGGGATTGGAGATTGGGGATTGGGGGATTGGGGA
>JBDRGC010000320.1:0-9909 GCA_043818215.1 Chloroflexota bacterium
CCAGCTCAATTCGCGAACGGATACCAGTCGAGATCAGCACCAATTCGCCATCCACCGTGCGGCCATCTTTAAGACATACACCCGTGGCGTGTGTGTCTCCCATGATTGTCTCAGTTTCGGCGCTGATGATGATGCGCAGGCCTTGGGCCTCCAAAAGCGATTGGAGGACCCGCGCGCCTTCTACATCCAATTGGCGCGGCAATAGACGTGGGGCAAACTCGATCACAGTCACGTCAAGACCGGCACTGTGCAAGGCGCGGGCTGTTTCTAATCCCAACAATCCCCCGCCAATGACGGCTGCCGACGAGGAGCGTTTGGCTTGCTCTTTGATCGCCAGCGCGTCATCCAGGGAGCGCAGCACGAAGACGCCAGACTTCTCTGCTCCTGCAAGGGGGGGCACAAAAGAGCGTGCTCCCGTCGCTAACAATAATCGGTCATAGGCCATCCTGGTTCCGTCAGCCAATGATAGGAAATGTTCGTTTGTGTCTAGCGCCGTCACGCACGCCTCAACGTGAACCTGGATGCCCTTGTTTTTGTACCATTCCAGCGACCGAAAGTAGAGTTCATCTTGCGTGGTTTCACCGGCAATGAGTTCCCATAGACGCGGTCGTTGGTAGTAAGGATATGGTTCGCTGCCCAGTACGTGCAGTTCGGCATCCGAATCGGCCCGTATAATAGCTTGAGCAGCAGTTATACCGGCTATGCCATTACCCACGATAATATATTTTTTCATGGCTACCCCACTTGGCTTTTATGCTTTTCTGCGATGGCAGCCGCCAGTTTATCCAGGGCCTCGAAATCTTCCGCTTTGGGGCGTCCCTTGATCACAACCGGATCGATGATCTCCACTTTCAGGTTTGGGATCATGCCAGCTAGTTGCTGCACCATTTTGCCGCCCCAGCCATAGGAACCGATGATCGAGATATATTTAGTCTTGGGTCGCAGGGCGTTTGCCAGGTAGGCCGCGTAGACCACGTTCGGATGCGCGCCGGCCAGAACGGTGGGTGATCCGATCACAATTGTAGCGGCGTCCACCAGCGACATAGCCAACTCGCCGATATCGGTGACCGCCAGGTTGAACAACTTCACCGTGACCCCGTTGGCGATCAGGGCATCCACTAAGTGCTCTACCATCTCACGGGTGCTGCCGTGCATCGAGATATAGGGCAGCACGACGATATTCTTTGGCTCGCTAAATACCCAATCGTTATAGGCCTCCAAAATGAACTCTGGCCGGTCATACATCGGGCCGTGGCTGGGAGCGATCAAGGAGATATCGTACTCCTGAACTCTTTTCAGATTCTTCTGAATGGCTTTGCGGAACGGCATCATGATTTCGGCGTAGTAGCGCTTGGCCGCTTCGTAAACCTGCCCTTCGTTGGTGACGTACAGTTCGCTGGTGGCCAGGTGGGAACCGAAAAAGTCACAAGGGAAGAGAATCTTGTCCTCCTGCAAATAGGTCAGCATGGTCTCGGGCCAATGCACCCACGGGGCGTGGATGAATTCGAGAGTCCTGTCACCCAGCGACAGCGTGGCGCCATCGTCCACTGTGAGAAAACGGTCTTCCGGCGCCAATCCCAGGTCTACCAGCATTGTTTTGCATTTAGGCGTGCAGACGACCTGCGCCTCGGGGTGGCTGGCGAGGATCTGCGGGAGCGTGCCCGAATGGTCCTGCTCGGCGTGGTTGGCGATAACGTAGTCGATGCGTTCCGTGCCCAGTTGGGCCAGACGGTCAAGCAGGATGTACGCCATGTCAGGGTCAACGGTGTCGATTAAGGCTGTTTTCTCGCTCCCCTGGATCAGGTAAGCGTTATAGCTGGTGCCGTCGGGAAGTGGGATTAGACTGTCGAACAACCGGCGATCCCAATCCACGGCTCCTACCCAGTAGATGCCATCCTTTATCTTGCGTGGTTTCATAATTTCACCTCATTATACCTTTTCAAAAAGAGGGGGCGGGGGTTCAAAATGCGCCTGCGGCGTATTTCGTAACCTCCCTCCCCTATTCATTTAGATGATACACCTCATTCTACTTTCTCGAACATATCTTTTTCCACACCGCATTCGGGGCAAACCCAATCATCGGGTATGTCTTCGAACGCTGTGCCGGGGGCAATCCCGCTGTCGGGGTCGCCCTCTGCCGGGTCGTAGATATAACCACATACTGTGCATTCCCATTTATCCATGATATTTCTCCTATTTGATGTTTACCCGCCGCAGCAGGTTTGCGTTGGTGATAACTGTCACTGAACTGATAGCCATGGCAATCTCGGCCAGCACAGGGTGCATCATACCCAGAATTGCCAGCGGGATCATGACTACGTTGTAAAAGAAAGCCCAGAATAACCCTTGCACCACTTTATCGAAGGTGGCCCGGGAGAGCTTGACCGCGCTGACCACGCCGGAGAGTTCGCCGCGCACCAGAGTTATGTCGGCGGCCTCGATGGCGATGTCCGTTCCGGTGCCGATGGCGATGCCCACATCGGCCTGGGTCAGGGCTGGGGCGTCGTTGATGCCGTCGCCGACCATGGCCACCAATCCGTCCGTGACCTCTTGCAGCCGCTGTACCTCGATCAGTTTATCCTCTGGCAGCACCTCAGCCAGCACGCGGTCTATGCCCACCTGACGGGCGATAGCGTGCGCAGTACGCTGGTTGTCGCCGGTGAGCATGACGGTCTGCAAGCCCATCGCCCGCAGCTCACGGACAGCGTCCACGGCGTCGTCTTCGAGCGTGTCGGCCACGGCCAGCAGGCCCAATAATTCACCATCCGCGGCGACCAACATGGCAGTCTTGCCCTCGTCTTCCAGGCGGCGCATATCGCCTTCCAATGCGGCAACGATCACGCCGTATTCCTCCAGTAGAGCCCGGCTTCCCACCAGCACGCTATTTCCATCCACCACACCCCGCACGCCCTTGCCGCGCAGGGCCTCGAAAGCGGACAACTCGCCCAGCCCGATCCCTTCTGCTTCGGCACGGGCCACAATCGCCCTGCCCAGCGGGTGCTCGCTCCCCACCTCCACCGAGGCTGCCCAGCGCAGGAGGGTAGATTGGTAGGTTGGTAAGTTGGTAGATGGGTAAGTTGGTAGGTTGGTAGTTTGGTAGTTTGGTAAGTTGGTAGATTGGTAAGTTGGTAGGTTGGTAGGTTGGTCAGACGGTAGGTTGGTAGATTGGTCAGTTTCTCCATCTACCAATTTACCAGTTTCCCAATCTACCAATTTACCAGTTTCCCAATCTACCAATTTACTGACTACCACATCCGTCACTTCTGGCTTGCCTTTGGTTAGAGTACCAGTCTTGTCGAAGACCACCACCCGCACATCTCGCATGGCCTGGATGGCCTCGCCGGAGCGGATCAGGATGCCGTTCTCGGCTCCGATGCCGCTGCCGACCATCAGCGCGGTAGGCGTGGCTAATCCCAACGCACAAGGACAGGCGATGACCAGCACCGAGACGGTGGTGATCAGGGCCAGGGTGAAAGTGTTCAGGCTGGGGTCCACCCAGGGCAGAAAGCCGGCGGCCCACTCGGCCACGGGGCGCAGCACATCGGGAAAGATGAACCAGGCCAGGAAGGTGAGTAAAGCGATGACAAGGACGACGGGCACAAAGACGGCCGTCACCCGGTCGGCGAAAGCCTGGATGGGGACTTTGGTGCCCTGGGCTTGCTCGACCAAACGCACAACCTGGGCCAAGAAAGTATCCTTGCCCACGCGGGTAGCGCGTACCTTGAGCAAGCCATCCTGGTTGACCGTAGCGCCGATCACCTCGTCGCCGGTGGTTTTGTTGACCGACATAGACTCGCCCGTTGCCATAGCTTCGTCCACCGCGCTCTCCCCTGCAACGACAACCCCGTCGGTGGGAATCTTTTCGCCGGGGCGGATGATCATCACGTCGCCCACCTGGACTTCATCGATGGGAATCTCCTGTTCGCGTCCGTCAATCAAGATGTGGGCGGTCTTGGCTCCCAGTTCCAACAGCTTGCGAATGGACTGTGAGGCGCGCCCCTTAGCGCTGGCTTCCACGTAACGGCCGGTCAGGTGGAAGGCCATGATCATGGCTGACACTCCGGCGTAACTGGGGATGGGCATAAAGAAAGTGGCGATGCCGGTGAGAAAAGATGCTCCGCTGCCCAGGGCGATCAGGGCGTCCATGTTGGGTGCGCCGTGGATGGAGGATCGCCAGGCTGCCGTGTAGGTGCGCTGGCCCACCCAAAAGAGCACCGGCGCGGCCAGCAGCAACATCCCCAGCTTGAAAATCGTCTCGTTGGGCCAGGCCAGACCAACCAGCATTTCCGGCAGCATCCACAGGATGATGGGGGCGGTGAAAAGCCAGGCCAGGAGCATGCGATGGCGGGCGGCTTGCATCTTGCGCTCCTCGCGGGTGGATTCCTCATCGGCCTGTGATTCTTGAGTGGACAATGCTTCGTATCCCGCCTCAGCCACGGCACGGCGGAAATCGGGCCAGCCAGCCGCGGTGGGGATATATTCGACGCTTGCCTTTTCGGTGGCTAGATTGACGTTGACATTCAACACACCCGGCACTCCGGCCAGTGCTCTTTCCACGTGAACCACGCAAGCAGCGCAGGTCATGCCGCCCACGGGGAATGTCTGTTTCTCCACCGCCACTTCATAGCCAACGTCATGTACTACCTGACGAAGCGCCTCGGGCGAAACCATATCCGGTACATAATGCAGAGTGGCCTGTTCTGTAGCCAGGTTGACCACGGCATCAGTCACGCCATCTACGTTGTCGAGGGCACGCTGGACGTGGGCCACACAGCTGGCGCAGGTCATACCACGGATGGGGAGGGTGAGGGTTTGTTGTTCTTCAGTCGACATAGTTTGTTACTCTGTTGCGGGAAGTACTTCGTAACCTGCATTGGCTACAGCGCTGCGAAAATCGGATAAACCGGCTGTGGCAGGGTCGTATTTCAGACTGGCTTGTTCGGTATCCAGATTTACCTCGACGTTCGATACGCCGGGGACTTGGGTCAGGGCATTTTTGACGCGTGCCACACAGTGGCCGCAAGACATGCCGCCGATTTTTAGGGTAAGTGTTTGTATAGTCATGTGTTATCTGCTGTTGAATTAAGGTTGTGTTCAGGCTTGTTCGGCGTAGACATCAACCGGAGGCTGCCTCTGGCTTAACTCTCTATCCAGCATGAGCAGCGCGTGGGTATTGTCGCCAATCATCTTGAGCGTCTCCACAACATCGCCGACGTTCTTCTCCTCTTCGACTTGTTCCTCCACGAACCATTGCAGAAGAATCTGGCTGGCGTAGTCTCTTTCCTCGCTGGCCAGCGCGTAGAGATCGTTGATATGACCGGTGATCTTTTGCTCGTGGGCGAGGGATTTTTCGAAAACATCGAGGGGCGACTGGAACTCGACCGGCGGCTGCCCGATGGGCTGGAGTGTGACGCGTCCACCGCGGTCGTTGACGTAATCATAGAACTTGAGCGCGTGGGCCTGCTCTTCCTGGAACTGCATCTTCATCCATTGGGCCATGCCCGGCAGGTTGGACGAGTCCAGGTAAGTTGCCATCGAGAGATAAATATAAGCAGATTCAAGCTCTCGTTGGATTTGGTCATTCATTTCGTTATGGATTTTTTTGTTGAACATGATATTTCTCCTTTTTACTATTTGTTCTCCTGGCACCTGGGACAGATGCCGAAGAAATCGAGTTGGTGTCTTAGTATCTGGTAGCCTGTCATTTGGGCTACCTCCTGGGGTAATTCGCTCAGAACGGGGATATCAAGGTCGAGATCAATGACACTGACACACTTGATGCAGACCAGATGCGGGTGCGGGTGTGGATAGCGGCCATCGTATCTCTTGCAGTCGCCACTGAAGCCAAGTTCCAGTATTTCTCCCATCTCCTTGAGCACAGCCACGGTTTTGTAAACAGTTGCCAGACTGGTCATGGGGAAATCTTCTTTTACTCGAGTGTGGATTTGCTCGATTGTGGGATGTTCTTTGTCACTTACCAGCACCTTGAGCACAGCCATGCGTTGAGGGGTTATACGATATCCCCGGTCTCTCAGTTTGGTAACCATCTCATCAAGTCTAGCTTGGGGGTCAACCATAAATTTTTACCTCGCAGCTCTAATTGTCCGCAAGTATAGCGTTCGAATGAGTTACAATACAATAGTTCCCAACAAATAACCGTTATCTCTAAGGAATTGTATTACAACTAATCCTGTTTGTCAAGCGTTCGCGATATGTTTTTGGAGATTAGAGATTGGAGATTAGAGATTAGGGATTGGATATTGGAGATTGGAGATTAGTAAGTTAGCAATGAAATTATTGTACGCCGTACCGATACGGTGCGCTACCGAAGGGTGTGTTGCGCAAAAACAAGAAAGCCCTAACCCCACATCGTCCCGTTGTCCTTCGGGAAAGAGCACGAAGGAACACAAAGGGATTTAAATGTTTTTCCTTCGTGTTCTTTTGTATACTTTGTGGTAAAAATTTTGGTTTCGGCCTGTCCCCGTGTAGTCCGGAGGCTCCTCCGGGTTAGGGATTGGAGATTACCGCTTAGGCAGCGCTCTGTACATAGCTTTCCCATTTCTGCATGGGCGATATAGATGTTAAGATAATGATTTTGACTCCGCTTACCCAGATGTCATTCCCCAAAGGGGACGATGTGCGAACCGACGCTTTTCGGTGAAGCAATCTCCTTCTTGCCAAGGATGAGATTGCTCACCTGCACTGCACCAAACGCAGTGCAGTGCAAGTGTCAGCGGTAATGCTGCTTCGGAATGACAGGCTGAGTCAAAATCATTTTCTGAAAGTCTATAGCGTCCCATTCGCGGGGGACGAAAGAAACGACATGACAAATGTCCCGGTTTCAGCATGACAAATGGTATTATCGAAAACGTATTGCTTAATGCTATTATATGCTATGTCTATTGAGCAAATGTTATGAGCAAATGCCACCCCTCATGTTGGGTCTAAACAAGGATTAGAATGCAACGATGCCATTGATCATTCGGAATATATCCCACCTGATATCGAATGTAGATCATATTCAGCATGATTGCGACGTGCTGACAGAAAAGGGGCGCATTGTTTCTATTGGGCACAAACTCGAAGCACCAGCAGGCGCTGAAATTATCGATGCGAGCGGCTGTGCCGTCATCCCCGGATTGATCAACCCTCACACTCACTTATATCAGAATTTTCTAAAGGGGGTCTCGCCCGGGTTGCATCTGATTCCCTGGTGCACCCAGGTATTATTTCCAACCGTAGGCGCGCTAACCGAGCAATTTCAACAGGGGAACAATCGCGGCGCGTATTTATGGTCGGCCTGTGCTGCTATCGAGATGATCAAAGGGGGAATAACCTGCTGCCTGGATATGGATCATATCAACGAAGAAAGTTTCTACGCCTGGCAGGATATTGGTCTGCGCGGCGTGGTGGGGTATACGTTGGCTAACCAGTGGATTCCTGAAGAATTGATTGGCGACCAAGAAAAAAGCAGGGCAAAGGCCGTGTCATTCATCAAGAAATGGCACCAGCCCGACGGGTTGGTGCAGGTTTGTCTGTCGCCATCGACAGTATTTCTCTGTGATGACGGCCTGCTGTTATGGGCCGCCGAACAGGCCGAAAAATACGATCTGGGGATACAGATCCATGTGGCAGAGACCAGCAATGAGGTGCAAGACTCCTTAGATGAGTATGGGATGACACCGGTTGCGCGTTTGGACGATTTAGGATTATTGACACCGCGGCTGAGCGCAGTGCATTGTGTGCATGTGAACGCATCAGATATCGAACGCCTCGCAAATTCTGGGGCGGGCGTGGTTCATTGCCCAAAGAGCAATATGAAACTAGCGGATGGGATTGCCCCGATCTTCGAGATGAAAGAAGCCGGCATCCATTTAAGCATGGGGACGGATGGCTGCGCCTCGAATGATCTTCTCGATATGTGGGAAGAAATGCGGGCCGCAGTTTTATTAGCCCGGGTGGCAGCCAACAACGCGGATGCTTTGTCCGCGCGGGATGCCTTCCGCATGGCAACCATCGAGGCGGCCAGCGTGTGCCGGATCGAGGCGGGCGAGATTCTCACTGGGCGTCTAGCCGACCTGGCAATTATCGAATTAAAGGGTTCTCACCTGCGCCCATTCCACGCAGACCGCCTATTGGAGATGCTGGTTTTTTGCGTGCGGGCAGGTGACGTGCGCGATACGATCATCAATGGTGAAATCGTCATGCGTGACAGGCATATTCAAACGGTCGACGAGGCCGAGATAATGCAGGAAGCCGAAGAAGCGGAGGCGGTGTTATACGCCCGGCGCGCTGATTTTTCGTATTAGCCGCAACCAAAGAGACTGTCATTGCGAGGAGCGTTCTATGCGACGAAGCAATCTCATCCTTGGCGAGAGGGAGATTGCTTCACCGAAACGTCGGTTCGCACATCGTCCCCTTTGGGGAATGACATGGCATTAAGTTTTTCAAGAGCAAGACAATACTGGAGGTTCTACAGTGAGTCAATCGCTGGTTTCGTATTATCCAGGAAATACACTAATCCACAAGCTCGATCCCAGGGCAAAGCTTCTGTTTTTGTTTGTAATCAGCGTAGTCATTTTTTCGATACAAGATCTATTGCTATCGATTTTCGTCTTTTTGACGCTGTGCATATTGTGGATCGCCGCCAGGCTGCCCGTTTCGATTATCTGGGGTTTCGCAAGAGGATTGTTGCCCGTATTCATTTTCCTGGTTGTGGTTCAGGCCATTCTCTACCCGGGCGAAACTGTGCTGATCGAGCCTCTCATCCCCAATTTTATTCCAGGGATTGGGGGGGTTGGAAACATAACCCTGGAAGGAATTTTGTTTGCAATCTTGCTGATGTTCAGGCTGGTTTCGATGATCGTATTGCTGCCTCTCGTGAGTATGACCACCCCAGTCCAAATTTTGGCATTGGGGCTGGTGAAAATTGGAGTTCCGTATCAGCTTTCTTATACCCTCACCTCTGCCTTGAATATGGTGCCGATTTTACAGAGTGAAGTTGCCTCGATTGTAGACGCTCAAAAGTTGAGAGCTATGCAGACCTTCGAGAAAGGCAAATTAAGGGACAAGCTGCGCTCTTATCCGGCTCTGGTAACGCCGCTGGTGATCGGCGCTATGAGACGTGCCCAAGCCATGTCGGTTGCCATGGATTCGCGCGCTTTTGGCGCTTTCAAAACCCGGACGTATATCGAAGACGTCGAACTCCGATCGACAGATTGGATATTCATGGCGTGTGTGGTTCTATATTCGGTTGCTGTTTTTGTTGTCAAGGCCAGGTTTTTAGCTTGAATCAATTTTAGATCTGACACGAACCTCTTAAAATCGAAACGATGGTTAAGCAAATGACAAACAATGCCATAGAACTCATAGACGTATCGTACAGATACCCCAGAACAAAGCGCACCGTTATCAGAAATTTGAATTTGACGGTTCCGAAAGGCGAATTACTTGCTGTTATGGGCGAGAATGGGGCCGGAAAGAGCACGTTCTGCCAGATTCTGAATGGCATCATTCCCCATTCTGCCGGCGGGAGGCTGAGAGGCACTGTTCTCATCGAAGGAATCGACACACAGGAGTCATCCGTTGGACAGCTATCCACCAAAGTCGGGATAGTGCTGGAAGACCCCGAGACACAATTATTCACCACATCGGTTCTCAATGAGGTTGCATTTGGCCCTGAAAACCTGCTCATGCCTGTCGACGAAATCCTCGAAAGAGCCAAACGGGTACTCAAATTAGTGCGCCTGGACGGCTACGAAGACCGCCCCCCAACAAACCTTTCCGGCGGGCAAAAACAGAGGCTGGCAATTGCTGCCGGGTTAGTGATGCAGCCCTCCATCCTTGTCCTGGACGAGTCCACTTCGCAAATCGACCCCTTGGGCGTGGTGGAAGTCTTATCGCTGGTTC
>JBDRGC010000321.1:0-6403 GCA_043818215.1 Chloroflexota bacterium
GGTGATGTCAGTGTAGACAGCCACTACCCCGATAAGCTCATCTCCCACCAATATCGGGGATGCGGCCACGATGACATCCACGGGAGAGCCGTCTTTCCGGTAACGGACCGTCTCTGTGGGTGATATCTTTTTCCCGCCTAAGACGATTTGGGTGATCCCAGTAGCGTTTTCATAAGTGTCAGGGTTGGTGATCAGATGGTCGATATTTTTGCCGATCACTTCTTCCGGAGAATATCCGAACAATCTCTCCGCTCCCGGGTTCCAGTATACGATTAGATGGTTTTCATCCAAAGTAACGATGGCGTTGGGAGTGGCTCCCAGCACGCCTTCCAGGTACACACGACGCTCTTCTAGCTCTCGCTCGGTTCGCACCCGCTCTGCGATCTCCTGCTGGGCCTGCTCGTACAGTTGCGCGTTCTCGATGGCCACGGCCACGGCGTCGGCAATGGTGGAAAGCAACTCTTGCTCGGCTTCACTGTAAGCATTCGGGTGGTAAGCCTGCACCGAGATGACGCCCACCACCTCCTGGCCCATAAGCAAGGGCACGCCCAACCATGATTGCGGCGCCTGCATCTTGCCCCACAATGTTGCCGGCGGCAGTTGATCCTTCTCCCGCTCGAAATCACGGATGAGAACGGGTTGCCTGCCCGTCACGACGGAGGCGGTCAGGCCGGCGATCATGGGCCGCCGCGCCGGAGGTTCGCGCACGCCTTTATCCACCTGGATGCGAAAGTCAAGTTCGTCTGCCTCACGGTCGTATAGGGCGATAAAAAAGGCGTCGGCTTCTAGCACAGCCGTCACCTTGCGGTAGACGACTTCCAGCAATTCGTCCAGCTTCAGGGTGGTAGCGAGGGCGCGGGCAACGTGGTTGAGCGTAGACAGGCGGCCGGCGCGCTGTTGGGTTTGTGCGTACAGACGTGCATTTTCTAGCGCTACCCCAATCTGTTGGGCAAAGGTGGCCAGTAGCCGGCCATGCCCGGCATTGAAGAAACCAGGTGTAGCACTATCCAGATTGAGAAAGCCGATCAACTTTTCCCGAACCCGAATCGGCGTCCCTACATAACTACGCAGCCACTCCAAGCCGGGAACTTGTATCCATTCAGGGTCAGCGGCAGTATCATGCACAACCTTGGGGTGGCCCGTCTCGGCCATATACCGATAGCCGGAGGTATCGGCAATACGAAAGCTCAAGCCGGGCACCTTGGTGTCTACCCTCGGACGTTCATATCCCCGCCAGCGGACAAAGCGCACGGTCTCGCCGCCTTCGCCGTGCTCAATGCCAGCTTCGACGAGGGCAATGTTGGCCGCATCGTGGGGGACGACACGCTGCACTTCGTCCAGGATGCGGTCCAGCACTTGATCAGGTTCCAGGCTGCTGACCAGGGTCGCCGTGGCTTCCCGCAGGGATTCCGCTACCTGCCTGGCTTGCCGTTCCATCTCATACAGCCGCGCATTCTGGATGGCCACGGCGGCCTGGCCAGCGAAGGCAAAGACCAATTGTCCATCCTCTTGGCTGTAGGTCTCCGGCTGGCGACTATCTACAGTGAGAACGCCGACGACTCTGTCCTGGACGATGAGGGGCGCGCCAATCCAACCGCGAATGTGGATCACCTCCGGGTCCAGCTGCCAGCGCGGGTCGCTCTGAACGTCTCCGATGACCAACGGACGCCGGGCGCGCATCACGGCTGAGGGAAGGTTATCCTCATCAGCGGCGAAGGAGAGTCGCAGCGCGGCCTCTATATTCGGGAATCCCCGGCCAGCCCTCATTTCTAAGCGGTCGTCGTCAAACAGCAACACGGCACTGCTGTCATAGTGGATCACCTGCGCCAACTGCTCCAGGATGAGGGGTAAGACATTATCCAGATCGAGGCTGGTGTTGACAACGCGCCCTACTTCCTGCAGCGCTTCGGCCACCTCCCGGCCGCGCTGCTCGGCCTGGAACAGATGGGCATTCTCCAGCGCGGCGGCCATCTGGTTAGCGAAGGCAGTAACCACCGGCACGTCGGCCGCGGTCATGCGAGCGGCTGAGACGCCGAGGAAGCCGATGATCTGCCCTGCGACGGAGAGGGGGGCAACGACACCCCGCTCCATCTCTATCAGGCGGAGGGCCGAGGATACCAGGGGACGGGCCAGCGCAGGGGCAACCGGAGTCAACTCCGCCACAGCGTCAGGAACGAAGATGGTTTCGCCCGCCAGGATCCTCCCGCCGATGGGTAGTTGCTCCACCGGGAAGGAATAGTCCATGGCCTCGAACCCTAACAGGGTTGTGGCCTGGGCCAGAAGCCGGGAGGCGATAGTCGTGTAGCGGATGGTGAACCGCTCCCGTTTTTCATCCAACAAGACAACGGCGCCGATAAGCCCCAGGGCCTGCAACTGTTCCATAACCGCGGCAAAGATCGCTTCAGGGGTGCGGGCAGCCCGCTGGACTGCCGTTGCGGCCACATTCAGGGTGCGCAGCATCTCCTCGCTGCGCACCCGCTCGGTGATGTCCCGGGCGATCTCGATTACGGCCATCTCGCCGGTGGACAGCCTCAAGGGTGAAGAACGCACTTCCACGATCCTCCCGTTGGGCTGCAGGATCTCTTCGGTTTCCGTTCTGCCACTCTCGATTGCCCTTCTCATCGGGCATCTCTCGCAAGGGACATCCCGGTCCAAGAAAACCTCATAGCACAGGTGTCCTTCGAGTTCGTCTTTAGCGACGATCTTTTTCAATATTTCGTTGGCGTATACCACCCTGTAATCGTGGGTAATGACGTCCACCCCGTCGCCAACGGCGGCCAGAAGCCCCTGGAATCTGTCCCGCTCCAGGCGGATATCCTCCTCCGCCTGCACCCGCCCGGTGATGTCCTGTCCCTGGGCAATTGTGGAGAGCAGCGTTTTGCCATCCTTGTTAAAAATATTAGCTGAATTCCACAACCCAATGCGTATCTCTCCGTCTCTTCGAAGAATCGGTATCTCCACCGTTTCCCAGTATTTTCCCTTCGAAGCGATTTCTACCTTATGCAAGCAGTCAGCACGGCTGTCTTCGGGGAACAGCACATCCAGCGGCTGGCCCATCATTTCCGCCTCTGTCCGTCCACTCAACTTTTCGAAAGCCTGATTGAAAATGGTTATTTCGTTGGCCGGATTCCAGACAATGATGGGAGCATTGGCATATCTGATCAGGTTGTCAAGATGGTCTCTGGTTTCTCTCAGCTCTTCCGTTCGTTTCTCGACCATCTTTTCGATGCTTTCGGTGTGCTGCCTCAAACTTACCTCTGCCTTCTGTGTCTTCTCACTCAGAATGCTGGCCGTCACGCCAACGAGGATCAACACAGCGGCTCGCATCAGGTCATTGGCAAAGTGCCAATCGAATCCAAAGCATGAAGGGGAATGACTGACAAGCAGCACTAAAGCCAGAAATAGGGGCACCACCAGGCCTTTTCTCTGCCACCACACAGTGGCCAGGATGATGGGGACGTAAAAGAAGTGGCTGAAGACGACTTCGGTCCCAAGCACCCAGTGGTAATAGTAACCGAGCAGGCAGCAAATTCCCACTAGTATGACCATTGTTGGAATTCTGTAATTTTCATTTCGGATCGTGGATTTTGTCTGGCTCATATCCTGCTCCAGTAAGAGTATATAATGATCCTATTTTGGTTTTGTGAAAAGGAGTCAAGACCTTACTCTCTTTCACAGTGTAAATCCGGCTAAAGCCTGGAATCCATTCTCACAAAACCTATACGCGAGCAGTATATCATCCAGTATTTACATAGTAAGCTTCGATGGACCTGGCAGCCGAGCGCGCCAGGATCAACTGCTGTTTGTTGAACTACCCGGTAGCCAACCCCCTGGTCTCACGATAGGTTTGGCGGCCAATCAAGAGCGCTGCCAGGCCCGCCGTCAGGGTGAGGTCGGCAATGAGCATCTGCGGACAAAGTAGGGGGTGTTAGGTTTTATTGTGGTTTGTTTTTTGCATGGTTTTGAGCCTCTTTAATACAGGTGACAATCATTTGGGTGTGTTTCAAATGAGTTGAAAGACCTTCCAGGTTTTTACGCGGTGCTTGAAAAATCCGTTTCAAGGCTTCTTGCAGTCGCTTACCGCTTGAAAAGGCTGGTAGAAACCTGGAAGGTCTAGTACTCCAAATGAAATGAAATACACCTTAATCATTTTCGTGTAACATACCTTTGGGGATAAAGTGACTGTCACCTGTGAAATTATGGAGGCCCCACCTCAGTATTTGGGCAATGTCAAGTTGGTAGGTAGTGATGCGCGAGAGTGCATCGTATTTAGCACAAGGGACACTCTCGTGTCCTACTACAAACCTTCCTCACACAATTCCGGGAAACTTGCCAGGTAGTGGTAAAAAAGTAAGTTACGGGTTATTTCAAAGATGCTCCTAGCGGCGTCACCGCCGCTGTCCCACAGGGATGCTTCGCGAAGGACGGCAGTTAGAGTATCTTGTGATTTTTGGTCATCACTTACCATCTAACCACCACCACTTCCGAAATGTCTTACTCCAAATTAAATGAAACACACCCCATTCATTATACATCATGCGCATGGCTCAATATGTTCTATTCCAATACAAAATTGGAGCATTTATAGATAGTATCCGCCGCACGGAAACAGGTCTTTGGCTCGCCCTTTCCGAAGCCTGACAATTGAGCACCGATTAGTGCGCCACCCCCGGCACGGGCAGCGTATATCTCCCATCGACCACAATCACCTGACCGCGGATCCTCTCGGCAGCGGGTGTGCATAGAAAGGCCACCACTCCGGCGATAGCCTCGGGGGTGGCGATGCGGCCTGCTGGAGTCAGCTTACCGGCGCGCTCGATCATGTCTTCGTCCTCGCGGAGGGCATCGAAATGTTGGAGTGCTTCGGTGAGCACGATTCCGGGAGAGACAGCGTTGACAACGATATTCTTGGAAGCCAGTTCGACGGCCAAATAACGGATCAGGCTCTCGAGGGCCGCTTTACTTGTCCCCACGCTGACATAATCGGGCAGCACGCGGGTCGAGCCGGGGCTGGTGATTCCCACAATCGAGCCGCCTCCGCGGGCCTCCATCAGAGGTACGGCCCGTTGGGCGGCGAAAAGCAGCGCACGGGCGTTGATATTCATCGACCAATCCCAGCCTTTGGGACGCTGCTCCATTACGGGGCGGTTGAATCCCGAGGCGGCGTTGATAATTCCAATCCACGCAGGTGGATTTTGCAGACGAGCTACGAATTCATTCATTTGTCCCCGGATGCTAACCGCATAACCACACAGGTCGAAGTAATTTGCTCGGAGTACGGGTTCCAGCACGTTTGTCATTGACATCTATATTCAAATTTGGTATTCTATTTTTGGGGCACTATCCACTCATTCACCTTTTCGGGAACTTCTCTCTGTGAATGAGCAGTAACCAGCTTATTTCATAAGGAGGCAAGCGATGACTGATCGACAAGCATTAGGTATCGATATCAATCAATATGCCAGGACGGGTGGCACCAACTTTGGCTTAGCCAGGGATCACATCCAGGCCGGAGTCTATGACTTTGTGATCATCAAAGTCGGATTGGGTTTCAATAAAGTCGACATTTTCGATGAGCAGGTAAACGGCTGCATTCAACACGCTATCCCCTATTCAACCTATCATTTTCCCGATCCCGAGTTGAACATGAAAACCCAGGCTCGCAAATATGTCGATTGGGTTGGCACCCAGCAACAAGCCTATATCGTCGATGTCGAGAAACCGCGCGCAAATTCCAGACTACCCAATAGAGGCGAATTGCTGAATTATCTCAGCGAGCTGGAAGGACTCATCGGCAAGAAACCGATCCTCTATTCGAGTATCGCCATATTGAGTAGCATCGGATTCAAAAATGATGCCAAAGAATATAAGCTATGGATTGCCCATTATCTGTACATGAAATCCCTATGGCCGCTCCAAAAGAAGCTGTATTCAAAATTCGATGATTTTGTAAAAGACCATGCTGGAGAAATTCCCCCGGCGGCAAAAGGGTCGGGGTTGGAAAATAACGTCATCTTGTGGCAATTCACCGATCGAGGTGATGGACGGTTTTATATTTACAATCGGCATACCAATGACTCAAGATACCCCGATGGGATGACCAATGCCGATCTGAATATTTCCATCCCCAAGCGTGACGATTTTATGCCGATGATGTTCAGTGATATGCCCGTTGATATCACCGCCCAATATATCCAAGCCCTCAATAGTCATGACCCCAACCAAGTCGCGGCGCTCTATACCGATCAGGCCGTTCACGTCAACCCCAATCGATCCATCGCCGGTAAAGAGCAGATCAAAGCCTGGTATCGGACCTTCTTCGACCAATTGCTGCCCAACGGCGCCTTCACGCGTACCGGCTTTACGGCACATGGCAACTCTCGCACCTTCTCCTGGACGGCGC
>JBDRGC010000322.1:0-4842 GCA_043818215.1 Chloroflexota bacterium
GTATATCCTCGTCTCTCCGGGCTTTACGTACAAGTAGTAAGAAGCCGGGCCACTAAGTTGTAAAGTCACATAATCGTTGGTATTGTTTTCGATGGTCAACCGTGCCAGAGTTGTTGCCGCCAAAGCGCTTTGCTGAGGCCCGGGAGCGGCAGCAACCAACAATGTTGAGGCCAATACGAGCAAGAATACGATTGTATTTAACTTTTTTCTGTTTTTCATGACATGATCCTCCAAAAAACTAAGCTTTTACCATTTAAATCTGACGAGCATATCGTAGTTCAGATGAACGCTTATGTCAATACTTGTTTTTGTGTAGGGAGATAGGGCATTTTAGGGCCATCCAACCCTAAATACTCGGCCAGGGCAGCCTGCATTGCAATCCTGTCATCCCAGGGATATTCGACTGTGCCGAAACACATAGACTGCTCGTGCCCTTTGCCGCAGGAGAGCACCATATCACCCAGTCTGGCTTTGGCAATCGCAAACCGGATGGCATCCCCCCGGTCGGGGACGCGCCAGAAGGTCTCCCCTTCCACCCCGACCCGGGATTCGGCCCCGGCAGCCATTTCGGCAAGAATATCGTTCAGAGATTCGGTGCGGGGGTCTTCAGCGGTGAGCACTGTCAGATCGGCCAATTCGGCGGAAATTTCCGCCATCATGCGGCGCTTTTCTCGATCACGCAATCCCGCCGAGCCAAAAACGGCAATCACGCGTCCCGGCGTCATCGGGCGGGCAGCTTGCAAAACTCGCCGCAGGGCGTTGGGGGTGTGGGCAAAATCTACAATGGCCTGAAAATCCTGCCCCAAATCAAACGTTTCCATCCGGCCTGGGATGCTTTTCAGGGCAGCAATCCCCTCACGGACCGCGTCCGCATCCACTCCCAGGCCTGCCACGGTCACCGCTATGGCCGCCAAAATATTCGAGACGTTGTAATCTCCCAGCAGACTGGTCGAAATCGGGATACGGAAATCTGACCCAATCGCTGTGAATTGCAATCCTTTGGGCGTATGCGTGATGTCAGCGGCGCGGATACCTGCCTCCGGGTGCAGTCCGTAGGTGATGATCGAGATTTGGGATTGCCCCTTGGCGGAGATTAAATCGAGCAAATAAGGATAGGAAGAATCATCCCGATTGACGAGTGCGGTGCGGAAGTTCCCACGGGGCTTGGGGGGTGTTTCCGCTAAAGATGTGAGGAGGAGGCCTTTAGCGGCGAGATAGGCTTCATAAGAACCGTGAAAATCGAGGTGCTCGTGGGTGATATTGGTGACCACCCCCAGGTCGAAATCGCAAGCTGCCACCCGCTGCTGGGCCAGCCCGTGGGAGGTGGCCTCCAGCACAACGTGGGTCAGGCCCGCGGCGGCCATCTGCGCCAGGTAGCGCTGCACATCGGGGGCCTCTGGCGTGGTGACGTGGAAACCAGTATCCAGAGTTTTGCCGCCAATCACCGCGTTGACGGTCGAAATCATCCCGGCCCTGATGTCCGCGGCTTGCAAGATGTGGAAGATGAGATTGGCGGTGGTGGTCTTGCCATCGGTTCCCGTGACGCCAATGACGGTCAGCTTACGGGCAGGAAAGTCGAAGAACGCGGCTGAGAGGCAGGCCAACGCCCGGCGGGTATCGTCCACCCGCAGGTAGGGGACGGGCAGACCTTGCATGGGCTGCGACCCCACGATGGCTGCTGCGTCGCGCTGGATGGCATCAGGGATATAAAGATGGCCGTCTGAGTTGATCCCCGTTAGTGCTACGAAGATATTCCCCGGTTTTGCCTGACGCGAATCCAACACAATGCCGGTGACGGGAATATCGGAGGCGAGATATTCAGTCGATTTGGGCAGGTATTGAAGAAGTGAGGAAAGTGTATGCATTGTGCCCTTTGGACGATTTGAGATATTGTGGGACGCGGTACACGGATTACACGGATATTTTGGATTACACGGATTTTTCTTTGGATTTATCCGAATAATCCGTGTACAAAAAGAGTTTGATCCCACAAAATAGCAAATAGCCACTCTTTGTTATAAAAAGACGCCCACGGCGCGATGCCGTTGAGCGTCTTCACAATACGAGTATTCAGGCCGTAACAACGAACCAGAAAGGGATGATCCGTTGCGGTTAGCTGAGACTCTGGCGCAATTCTTCGAGTTGGCCTGCGACTGAGTTGTCCAGCACCTTGTCGCCAACACGAATGACCAAACCGCCCATAATGGAGGGGTCAACGCGGAAAGCAACAGAGGCCTGCCCGCCAGTCTGCGCAAGAACATCAGTCTTGATGGTTTCTTGCTCGTCTGGCGTGAGCGGTAAAGCGCTCGTGATCTCAGCAGAGTCGCTGGTGAACACTTCGCCTTCCAACACAACGACTTTGCCAGCCTTGACGCCGGAGAAGAACTCATCGATGAGAGCGTGTTGGCGTTGTTCATCCAAAGCCTCACCGACCAGCTTTTGAGTAGCTGCCATAGCAAGCGCCGCAATCTGTCCGCGCAGGTCTGACAACATGCGGTCGCGCTCCATTTCGGCCTCGCCCAGAGCTGCTTCGCGGGCTTTAGCAGCCTCCGCTTCAACGGCAGTCTTGATCTCTCGACCAGCGGCTTCGGCGCGCTCGGTGGCTTCTCGAACAACTTCGCTGGCGTCGGATTTGGCCACAGTTAATATCTTCTCAGCCTCTTTCTCAGCGTTGGCACGGGCTTTGGCTGCCACGCGGGCATCTTCCATGCCCTGTTCGAGAGCGATGCGGCGATTTTCGAGCATCTCCACAATAGGCTTATATGCCCATGCTCGCAAGACAATGAACATGATTGCAAAATTGAATATTTGGACCAGTAAATAACCCAGGTTAATGCCTAATGCGTCCAAGGGAGACTCCTTTTTTTGTATTAGCCAACAAACAGCATTACCAGTGCCACAACCAGACAGTAAATAGCCACAGCTTCTGCAAAGGCGATTCCCAAGATCATATTGGTTTGTATATCACCAGCAGCATCGGGATTACGTGCGATGCCTTGAAGGGCACCATATCCCAGAATACCGATTCCTAAACCAGCACCAATGGTACCAAGCATCGCCAGACCGGCTCCAATATATTTTAGATTTTCCCATTCCATGATTTTCCTCTAGCTCCTTTTTATTTGTGATCTTAGATTGATATTTTCTCGAAAAGGAGGGGCGGTGGGGTTCCAAATGCGTTGCAGGTGCATTTGGAACCCCACCTTCTGCCTCATTTTTGAGAAGATACCGGATTGTGATATGTGATCAGTTTACGTTTTAGTGTGCGGGTTCATCTCCGTGATCGCCATGTCCCTGTGTTGCCATAGACATGAAGACCATTGTTAGAATGCCAAATACAAATGCCTGGATCAGGCCAATGAACAACTCCAGCAACAGGAAAATGGATTGTGCAAAAACTGGCGCAATAAAACCAATTACAAATAACAGCACCGCACCGGCAAAGATATTGCCAAACAACCGGAAAGAAAATGAGAGAATCTTCGATATCTCAGCAATGATTTCCAGCAGGCCAACTGCTATGTCAATGAAAGGCATCATTATCTCGAACGGCCCGCCAAATCCTGGTTTCTTAAGGGCACCGCCAAGATTGCGAAAGGCATGGATATTGAAGTATTTGGTTATATAACCCCAACCCAAAGTTTGAAAACCTATCACTTGCGTCATGACCACAGAAATAAAGGCCAGGCTCACTGTAAAATTTAAGTCGGTGGCGGTCACGCGGACATAAGGGGCCAATACATATCTTGGTTCAGCTTGTCCTTCCGCCTCTGAATGTTCATCGTTATCAGATTTTACAATGGTCATTATGCCGGGGACAATTTCTTCGACCGGGTAACCATGCTCGGATGGCTCCAAGATGCCAATGCTATCCACCCCGGGAATCAACTCCATCCAGTTCACTATCAGAACCAGCATAAATATAGTTGCAAAGTATGGGAATATCTTCTTTGTCCACTTGCCCGCAGTGGTTTCAGTCATGCCGTAGAGCATTTCGAGGATAGCGCCAAAGACGCCGGGAATGCCGGTTAGAATTTGTTGGCCTCTTTTGGCCTGTTTATGAATAGACCATGCAAGCAAGAGAATAATGACATCCGCAATAAGCAAAGCTAATAGCGTATTGGTGAGATAGAATTCACCGATAACCGGTAAAGTAAATAGGGGGCTGTGTGAAATTTTTTCTGCAGGTAACTGCACATGCGGCAGAACAGGGGGATAAGCGCGGGCTGCCAGGAAACTCAAAACAAGTATGACTAGAAATATCCAACGATTGACTTTCTTGGGTCGATCAAGTGTCTGTTCCACGATTTGCTTCCTCCTGGATATTTTCGGTCTTCTGTTCGGCAGCCGGTTTTATTCGAGAACTAATCTTTTTTACTACCCAGAGCATGACAGCTAGAGTTAGTGGCACACTAAGAACAACTAATACAATTGTAAACGTGGGGCGGGTATTTAAACGAGTGTCTATCCACAGTCCTGCTAGAAGAGCAGCCACGACAATGATAGTTGTCAGACAGCCGACCTGACCAGCCACCGCAGCCAATGCAAGATTAAACGTGTATTGAAAGCGGTTTTTCCCTTCTTTGTGATCAGTCTGGCTCATGGCTGGCAAATTGTATCACAGGCAACTTAAACTAGTCAACAAATCGCGTTCTTTTTTTGAGATGATATAAAACGACTGCACTGAAAAAACTCTCTTACCGCGGAGAACGCAGAGAACGCAGAGAAAAACCTAAAACCAAGTTTAGGAATTCATGCCAGACCGCACTGAAAAAACTCTCTTACCGCGGAGAACGCAGAGAACGCAGGGAATAACCTAAAACCAAGTTTAGGAATTCATGC
>JBDRGC010000323.1:0-9333 GCA_043818215.1 Chloroflexota bacterium
GGAAGAATGCAACCAAGATTTGGGAATCCTGCCTGCACGAAGTGTGAAAATATCGCCTTTCTCATCGATCACAATTTTACCAAGCGGGAGTATAAATACGGATCGCAAGAGAAGAGTCGCAGACATGGAGAGTTTTTCTATCTTGTAAAGGTGGCTAAAGAAAGCGGATGCCAACTGAAAAGCCAGGATGAGTGCTAAAACTACAACCAGGTAATTTCGAAGGTTGTCCAATGTAAATAGCTTTTGAACAAATTGTTCAACTGCCGGAGGTGGAACCCAGATCGTGGGGATGGGAGTAGGTGTAAGCCGTAGATCAGGAGTAGGAGTTAAAGTTGGCGTGACCTTCTGGATATTATCGACAAGATCAACCGCTTCACTAACGATCTGCTTTAAAAAACGGTAAACAATCACTCCCAGACTAATAAGTAATAGCAGGTACGAAACTGCCCGCGTCCAGAAATTAAGATTATAAAGCGCAGAGAAATCATTTCGGATCATCTGCAAGATATTTCTGTCTTTGGAGTCAGATTGCTTGCTCATTTAAAATCGCTCAACGGGTTTCAAAAATCAGGAAAATTTACTTTTTCGATGGTGATAGCCAAAACGCGCAAACCATTTGCAGAGAGGCTAGAAAATTGGGGACTTTTTATCACACTGCCAGTGAACTTACCGTAATCATCTAGTTCATCCACCTCTGCCCGCATAAGATGCATGCGCATCATTTCCAATATTTTCTCGAGAGCAGTTGTGCCTGAGCCGCCACCCGCGGTCGAAAAGAGCTTATCGAACGTGAACTTGCGCAGGTAGTCACGCCATAGTTTTGTGCTCATCTCGATCAGCAAGGAATTATCTTTGTAGGGTGCGGAGGGTCTATCAACCCGGTGGAACATAATTGGGATACGTCTGTGGCCCGCAACAGGTCTATGGTGTGGCTCCACCACGGCTGTCTCGATGCCTTTGTTAATATTTCCCGAAGACGGCGAAGTATCAATAGCGTAGATCAGTTTGATGATTGGCACTACTTCTCTGCCATCGCGTGTCTGGCCTGATGTCTCCATGCGTCGGTGGTAGCGTTCGTTGTACGCGTGGATTGTCTCTCCGTCAAGTCTGAAAGCAAAGGGGTCTTCATCTCGCTGAGGGCCTATCGAAATAGTTTGCTTGAGCAAATCTGCTGTGCCCACAAGATATTCTTTCTTTTTAAAGAAATCCACCCCAGTCCTGTGGGTAACAGGTTCGCCATTTTTGTCATGAAATACCACCGCGCTATCGCTATCCAGTACCGTAACACCAGGGCCTGACGGGGGTCTCTTGGCTACTTTAGGCTGAATTTTCCCACTATCAACGAAAAATAGCGGCCCATGTTTGTTGAACCAATAGGCAAGAATTCTGCTAACTGTGCGACATCGTTCTGAAATGGATTTAATGGGCAAGACAAAATTCGCAATGAATAGCAATCCCAAGAAAAGGAAAATTATCCCCAAACCCAAATCTATCGCCACACGTCTTAGTGTGTTTTCGATTGGTGGAACCCGCCTTAAATCCGCCAAAGTGCGTCCTAAGGATGCCTCACCCAATTCAGGCTCGTAATTTCCTGCCTCTAATGGCTCTTTAGGATTGGACACATCAATTACTCTAATACCCGCTTCTCCATCAGCAACGAGAGCGAAATTGTGCTTTAGCTCAACCGCATGAGCGAATCCAGGGGTGTCGATATTGCCCATATATTTCGGATCTGATTCGTTCGATATATCCACAATTATCAATCCCTGTTTTCCTACGGCTAGATACGCCAGGTTATTTCTTACCGAGATGTCTTGAACTGGTTCTTTGGTTTCATAAAACCCTGCCAACTCAATGTCAGGGGCGTGCATGAAATCCACAATATAAAATCCCTCGTCTCCTCCAACGAATGCGCGTGCCGAAGAGTCAACACGAACGTTTGATACGCTATCTGAAAATTCTTGTTTCAGGTAGTCTTCAGGGAGATACGGCTTTTTGGCGTTAATCAGAACAAGGCCTTCATCTCCGGCAGTCACTAACAAATAGATGATTTCTACGGTTTCAGTACGTTGTTCAGGCTGTGCTTGCTCTGCTCGAGATTGTGTTGGGATAATACGAGTGTTGGTTGTTCTCTTAAAGTATATATCAATATCGCTGATAAATCCTTGTAGAGGGTACGAGTATTTAATGAAGGGTATCTTGGGATTAGAAATATCAACGACAATGACCCCGTGCTTGCCAGCAGCAACATACATGGTGTTCTCATGTATGACCATGCTTTTGGCGTCAGGCAAATTCAGCACTGTATGAAACTGGGGTTGATTAGCTTCTTTTAGAGTGTAAACTCGCAAACCCCTCTTTCCATCGGCCAAAAATAAGATAACTTCGTCTTCCTTCTCATAGACAATAGCATCTTGAGCAAAACCTGGGGTCTCGGATTTAATAATACTTATTTGTTTAATCTCCTTAAAGACATGGGTAATTACAGGTTCATAAGGACTTTTATCTCCTAGTACACTGGTAAATATCAATGGCAGATATATGGCATGGGGAAGATTTTCTGTGTGTTGTGATTCATGGTTTTCGTCCTTCTCCGAAAACTCACTCTTCAGTACGAGTAGGCCATTATAACGACCATCTGTCGCATAAACTTTGCCGTAGTAAGTGAACAGAGAATTAACGCCACCCTGACCACGCAAGAGGCATAAGTAAATAATGATTCCAATTACGATTATTATGATGGTATGAAGTCGATATTTTTTCTGCTGCTCAACCATTTTTCACCGCTGCTGGTCAAAGAATAGCGCCTTCCAAACCTGCCAATTCTCGACCACTTGCTGAGTGGGAGCCAATTCGGGCACCGGAGCAGGCGTGCTCTCCTGTGGAGAAAGAGGCACCACAGGATGATCTCCATCCCGGATCCAACGCGCTTCCGAGTAAGCCCATTCTTCCACAGCCGCATCAGAGGTAGCATAGGCGATCTGAGTTTCCAGATTCATCTGGGTTTGCTTCAGTGCTGACACCTGCGTGCTGACCTGCTCAGCCTCGACAGACAGATGCCGCAGATCACTAACGCGGTTATTGAATTCCAACACCAACATAATCAAGGTCCCAATTCCAAATATGATAACCAGGTATTTGCTGTTCCGGTGTAGATTCTTCATGGCTTCATCTTACCGCGGCCTGCCATCTAATGCAAGCGTGGCTCCCGACACATTTGCGGTTTTTTGGTTGCCTGCCTATCGGCAGACAGGCGGTGGAGACCGCGCTGCGTATACAGTAGCATAGAAATTTCTGGCACGCAAGTATATTTAGGGGAACGCCCCCCAACCCCCAATTCTGGGGGAGCATGTGCCCTCAGAATTGTCCTGCAAAGTCATCGAAGGGGGAAGGGAGTGGGAAGCCTGCCGAAGGGATTGTGGGCCGTGGGGCGTTCCCCTGATTTTTGAGATGATACCTATCGTGTTACAATAACCGCAAATCAGGACAGCCAGTCCTTTCCTGCGGCAGGAGGCCGCGTTATGATTATGAAAACAACCCCAATTATTCTCTTGCGCGGCGGCGGCGATCTGGCCACCGGTGTGGCAATGCGACTTCACCGCTGCGGCTTGAAAGTCATCATCACCGAGCTGCCCCAGCCTCTGGCTGTGCGGCGGCTGGTCTCATTTTGCGAAGCCGTCTACCGCGGCCAAATCACCGTCGAAGGCCTCACCGCCCGCCTGGCCGCCGACCCAGACGAAGCTATCCACATCCTCCAGACTGGCGAAATCCCCGTTCTCATCGACCCGCAATGTGAAACCCTCCACCCTCCACACTCCACGCTCCACCCTCCCAGCTTCACCCCCCACGCCCTCGTCGACGCCCGCATGACCAAACGCCCCCCCGGTTTAGGAATGGATGCCGCCCCCCTCGTCATCGGACTCGGCCCTGGATTCGTCGCTGGTGAAAACTGCCACGCGGCCATCGAAACCAACCGCGGACATTACCTGGGGCGTGTCATTTGGGATGGCGCCCCCCAGCCCAACACCGGCATCCCCGGAGCCGTGACCCAAAAACAGAGCCAACGCGTCCTGCGCGCCCCAGCCGACGGCATTCTGCACAACCTCATCGAAATTGGGGCGGCTGTCAAATCCGGCCAATTGATCGCCGAAGTGGATGGGCAACCAATCCTGGCCCCATTTGACGGCATCCTGCGCGGCCTGCTGCACGATGGCCTTACCGTCAAGCGCGGCCTGAAACTCGGCGACGTCGACCCCCGCAACGACCCGCAATACGCCCTAACGGTCTCCGAAAAAGCCCTCGCCATCGGCGGCGGCGTACTCGAAGCCCTGCTCACCCGCCCCGCCCTGCGCTCCCAGCTATGGACTTGAAAACAGCCCTCCGCCTCCCGGCATTTCCCCGGCTGGCCCTGGTCGGCGCGGGCGGCAAAACCACGGCCCTATTTCACCTCGCCCGCCAGTTTGCCCCACCGGTGTTAGTCACCGCTACCACCCATCTGGCTGACGAACAACTCAAGCTGGCCGACCATCATTTTTTTGTAGAATGCCCCGAGGATTTAACTCCCCTTGAAGCCGATCTGCCCCCTGGCGTGATCCTGCTCACGGGACGCGGTGACGGGAGCGGACGCAGTTGTGGGGTGGGCGCCGGAACCCTGGAACGAATCCGCACTCTGGCAGAATCCCGCCGGCTGCCCCTGCTCATCGAAGCCGACGGCTCACGGCAGCTTCCGCTCAAAGCACCGGCTCCCCACGAACCGCCCATCCCCGAATTTGTGGATACCGTAATTGTGGTTGCGGGCCTCTCCGCCCTGGGCAACCCCCTGGCCCCGGAGCGAGTCCACCGCCCGGAGCGCTTCGCGGCCATATCCGGGTTGTCCACCGGCGAGACAATCACCCCAGATGCCCTGGCCCGCGTCCTGACGCATCCCAACGGCGGGCTGAAAAATATCCCCGCCAATGCGCGCCGGGTGGCATTATTGAATCAGGCCGATACCCCGGAAGCGCAAATTCAGGCCAGCGCATTGGCCGGGTTGCTGCTGCCCACATTCGATGCAATTGTCATTGCCTCGCTGAACCCGGGCGGCGGTCAGCAGCCCGCGGCCGGCGATCGGCAGCCCGCGGCCGGCGGTCTTCAGTCGGCGGTCGGCAGCCAGCATCCAGCGGTCGGCGGTCGGCAGTCGGCGGTCGTGTATGCCACTCACGAGCCAGTTGCTGGTATCGTCCTCGCTGCCGGGGAAGCCAGCCGTTTCAAGCAGCCTAAGCAGTTATTGCCCTGGCGGGGGAAGCCCCTGGTGTGGCATGTCGCTCACGCAGCTTTGGAAGCTGGGCTTTCTCCGGTTGTGGTGGTCAGTGGGGCCTACACGCGGGAACTTCGGCCTGCGCTGGCAGGACTGCCAGTCAGGGTATTGCATAACCCCCGTTGGGAGGAGGGGCAAGGCACCTCTGTTGGGGCAGGGGTGCGGGAGATTCCGCCTCGGAGCGGCGCGGCAGTTTTCTTGTTGGCCGACCAGCCCACAATTCCGGTCCCGCTGCTCCTTCAACTGGTGGAAACCCACGCTAGAGCGCGATCCCCCATCGTCGCTCCTTTTGTCAAAGGTCAGCGTGCTAATCCTGTCTTGTTCGACCGGGATGTCTTTGCCGATCTGATAGCCTTGTCTGGTGATATTGGGGGGCGGAAGTTGTTCTCCAAATATCCGGTTTTCCAGGTGCCGTGGGACGATCCGGCCTTGCTGTTGGATGTGGACACGCTGGAAGATTACCATCGCCTTGTGGCCTAGATCGGATTTCCCCCTTCGCACTTTGAGGGCAGGGCTACACACGGGATGCTCAGCGACCAATCCGACTTACTCGCTCCCCCTTTTGTTTCAGAAGATATTAGTTTAGAATAGGGCTACGCAGTTCAAGGTGCGACGCACTTTCTGAATTGGTGAAATGCCCTTTGAAACCCGCAAAACGCTACGAAGCCTAAGTGCGTCGCACCTGATTCCAGTCAACTGCGTAAGTCTTGTAGAATATAGCCAAATGCGAAGGAGTGACCCACATTATGGCAAATGAACCTAAGAAAATAGTGATTGTTGAGAATGAGCCGGATACAGCGGAGATGTTTGCAGAGATGATGCGCTTGAGCAGTTTTACCGTGCTCAAATCGTATGGCGGTACTGCCGCGATTGCGTTGATTTCCCACGTAAAGCCCGATGCTGTGGTTCTGGATGTGATGATGCCCGACCTTTCGGGGTTGGAAGTTTTGCGATTTATGCGCAGCGATCCGAGTCTGGCTCATATCCCCGTGATTGTTGTTTCGGCCAAGAGCCTGCCATCGGATATCAAAGAAGGGTTGGAAGCCGGCGCTTCGATCTATCTTACCAAGCCGGTGGCTTATCAAACTTTGACCGAGGCTGTCCGTAATACCATTCAGGCAGCAGAAGCTGACCGGTGAAGTTGGGCCAAATGATCGGCTGATCGTTTGTTGAGAAAGACTAATTAGATGTCTGTTATTCGGGCCTTTATTGCTATCGAATTGCCTTCCGAAATTCAAGATTGTTTGGAGAAGGTTGCGAGTCAATTGCAAGAGCAGATGGGAGATACTCCGGTGCGTTGGGCCGCGCCGCAGAATATCCACCTGACATTGAAATTTTTGGGTGATGTGTCGCCGAACAATCTGGAAGTGCTAACAGATATGCTTCAGGCTGAGGCTGCTTTTCAACAGGCGATGGTCATCAGCATTGGAGGATTGGGTGCGTACCCGAAGTTGCGCACCCCGCGCGTAATTTGGGTGGGTGTGGAGGCCCCTTCGGAATTGGTGGCTCTTCAGCGGAGCATCGACGCCCAGACGGCCCGTGTAGGTTACGCCCGCGACCGGCGTCCGTTTTCATCGCATCTCACTCTGGGACGGGTGTCGCGCAATGCTTCCCCGCGGGAGATACGTAAGATTGGAGATGTGTTGAATTCGCATAAGGTCGGCTATTTGGGCGTTGCTCGGATTCGGGACGTCCATCTCTTCCGCAGCGATTTGAAGCCTGGTGGAGCGGTTTACACAAAGTTGTTCACCGCCAATTTTGAAGAATAAGGGCAGACTTCCGAAGTATTCAGTCTTCAGTCTTCAGAGAGCACACTGCTCTCCAAGTAGTTTTCGGAGACTTCAGAAGTCTTGTGCCCAAAAAAAATGACTCTATTGAAAAAAGGCTATCTCACCGCAGAGCACGCGGAGATCGCTGAGATTTTCGAAAATTAGTTTAAGATTTCGGAACTTTGCTCAGATTTTGGCATGAATTCCTAAACTTGATTTTACGTTTTTCCCTGCGTTCTTCGCGTTCTCCGCGGTAAAAGAGTTGTTTTAGTGCAGTCATTGATACGATACAAATATTCGAAAGGAGATACGATCACTGGATACTTTAGAAGTTGCTCACACAATTGTTAATGCTTTAGAGGAAAAGAAGGGGGAAGATATTCTATTGTTGGATATCCGCGCAGTAGCTCCCCTGGCAGATTATTTTGTGATCTGTTCGGGTACGAGCGACCGTATGTTAGATGGCCTGATCGATGCCGTGCAGAGGGACGTGAAAAGTAAACACCATATTAAACCACGGGTCGAGGGTACGTCGCGGGACGGCTGGGTGCTGGCTGATTACGGGGATGTGATCGTGCATCTCTTCTCCCCCGATAAACGTGATTTTTACAGATTGGAAGAATTGTGGGATCAGGGCAAGATTATGCTGCATTTGCAGTAGATGTATATTAGTGAGCCAAGAATTTTCTGAATCGCTGTTTTCGGAAGCTATTTTTGGATTGCTTCGAAATACCAGGAATCTGGCTTGACAAATCTGACTCAAGAGAAATCACGAATACAAACGAAGCTCGATTTTCCCTCAGTTATTAAAGCTCTTCTCATTCGAACATCAGAGAAGGTGGGTAAGAGCACCTGTCTTTTGATAGAAAGGTGCTCTTGCAGGTCATCATGAGTCGTGTATTTAAGTATTTCCTGCCACTTGAGATGATCCAGATGTGGAAGAAGTCGACCCCTGTCCAGTAGCCTTCCTCAAGATATCGTACCAGAAAGAAGAACCCTGACTCACAGCGATGCTCGTAATCAACAAGCCGCTTATTTTCATGAACCAAAAATTCGTTGTGTAAGTCGCTTTATCGACACCTTCTGGGATTTGAAGTTTGGTATTTTCATTCCAAAACAGAGGAATTCCACTTTCCAGAAACTTGTCGATACTATTCTTGACATCTTCCTCTTTCTGTTCATCTGATTTGCTTGCATCAACAGCTATCTCTGCCGCGTAAGCATTCAACGCTTGCCGCTCGAGGGGGTATTTTTGGAGGAACTGAGTAATGGCAATCGTATCTGCGTTGATCGCGAAAACGAGGATGAATGAGACCACCATGACGACGGAGCGAACATTACGTTTGTAGATATCTGCCACGTCTTTCATCTTGTTGTCAAACCAATTTTCGATATTTTTCTGAACTCCGCTGATATCTCCGCCGCTGAGATTTATGATACTCAATAAAGCTTCCCTTGTGGTCTTGTTGGGGATACTTTGAACGTTCTCTGTCACAGATTTCATCTGTTCTGAGGTGCTACTGAGACTAAAATCAATAATCTTCAACAGTTTTTGTTTGGCTTTCTCCTTTAATGAGTTGTTCTCATCAATGAATTTCCGAATGGTCTCTAAAAGCTCTTTGTCATCATCAATTTCCTTAAACTGATCGAGCAGCAGGCTTTTTACCGCATCGTCCATTTGTAGATTCTCGATTGCCTCTCGAAGAGTGTCTCGAATGGCTTTATTATTGTTTTTTAATAGATCCAATAAAGCTGCAGAGAAGGTGGTATTCGGCACTTCTTCTACCTGCCGCTCGAGGAATCCCCATATTCGCTTTGCTGTTGGTTCGAGATTCTTGATGAGAGGATGCTGCATGAGGTTTGGTACGGCGATGATGCTATTAGAAGTTGCTTCCGGTTTTCCTCTGATCAAATTGATTAGCCAGTTGAATGGCAATTTGATGACGATCATGTGATCTGTTCTCCCTTTTGGCCCCTCTTGGGATTCAAGTAAATCGCTCAGACCCATCTCCAGTGCTTTAGCCCGTAAATCTGTCCAGCCCTTGATTTGTTGGATGATAACGTTGACTATCAGGCCAAGTATGTAATAGATCAAAACCAAACCTATACTGATTTCTAATATTACTGAAATATTCATGGTTACTCCTCCAGGGTTTCGAAAGGGATCAGGTGCTTTGATGACTCTATTGAAAAAAGCCTGATAGAGAGTGGGTGGGGTACCTCTTCTCTAGTAGTTTTTCAATGGAACCTTTGATGTATCATCTCGAT
>JBDRGC010000324.1:0-2463 GCA_043818215.1 Chloroflexota bacterium
CTTGCCTGTAGCGAAAGCGAGTACACTAAGAAGGCATCTGCCAAGTCTCAGCAGTTGGAAAGGCTCAATTATTGGGATGCCAATGATATTATGCCCTTTGGGTACAATGGCCTGGGTGCTCAGGAGCCGTGTGAGGCGAAAAGCGCAGCCCCGCAGGACGCGGACGGTGGAGCCGCTTTCGTCTTCGCGGCCATCTTCAGCAACGTAGGGATAATCTTTAAACAGGCTGTGTGTCCATTCCCAAACGTTGCCGACCATATCGGCTGCCCCATAAGGGCTGTCGCCTGCTGAGGAATAGGCCCCCATAGAAGTAGTGCCACCCTCCCCGCCTTCGCCTGAATTACATTTTGCCGGGTCCCATTCATTCCCCCAGAGCCACTCGTTGCCGTATTAGCCGCGGGCGGCCTTCTCCCATTCAGCTTCGGTGGGCAGGCGCAGCCTGTACCCCTCAGGCAGTTTGCCGCGCAGCGCTTCATCCAGCCATTGGCAGTAGGCCATCGCATTCTGCCAGGAAACATTGATTACAGGATGATCTTCTTTCTCTTGCCAGTTTTCAACCGGATGTTCGTTCCCCTGGACTTGCACAAAGTCATTGTACTGCGCATTGGTGACCGGAAAACGGGCCAGCCAATACTCGTAAGGCATTTCAACCGTGTGCTGGGGGTGCTTCTCATCATCGGCCATTTCGTTATCTGCTTTGCTGCCCATAATGAATTTTCCGGCGGGCACAGGCACAAATTCCAAACCTCCCCAATTCTGCACACCGGCGCGGGTGGGGGCCATCTCTTTGCCTGCGAGCTTACCGCGCAGTTCATCCGGCAGGCCACGCATGAGCCCGGCTTTGGCAACGGGGTGCGCTGCCTCATCCAGCTGGATTTTGACGGGCGTTTCAACCACATCGGAGATCTCTTGCGGGGGAGCCGTCAGGTGAATGATGGCGTCCAAACTCAGCGGGGTGAAATCATCGCCAACCCCCCCGATTCGTTTGAGCACCATGCGCATCCGGCGGGCTTCGTCGCCCTCGTATTCGCGAAAAGTGCCAGCCAGTTGTTCTTTTTCTTCGGAGCTGCCGCCCATCCATTGTAGGGCGTCGAGTACAAAACTGTGGCGGCGCTCGATGTCTTCGAAGTTCATCACCCGCCTGGTAAATATGGCTGGCGCGGCGTGCATCAGGGCCTGCCAGCAGATAAAATCATCCCGGTTCAGGCCCTGCGATTGGTCAGCGTTGAGGGCATGGTCCATTGGAGGTTCAGGTCGTTGATCACCGATTTGACCCGCCGCGGGTTGATCTCGGCGGCGGCAACCAGAGCCTGCCAACGTGCCAGCATGGCCGCGTCAACCTGCTGGTCGCTCAAATAGGCCTGCATGGTCTCCGTGACGATAGGCGGCAGTTCGAAACGCAGTTGAATGATTTTTTCGAGATAATCTTTGGCGCTCTCGCCGGTTACGCCGGCATCCTCATAATGTTTGGCAACAGCCTGTTGAATAACGGACTTGTCGGCCCCCAAAACAAAGACACAGCCGGGCTTATCGAGAAAGAGCTTGATGGCTTCCAACACCTGCACCATTTTGTCCGGCAGACAGCGGTCGAGGTCGTCGATGAAAACGACCAAAACGCCTTTCTGAGGGTCGATCTTTTTGGCGTCCACTTTGCGATGCACCCAGGCAGCCAGCAGGCGGTCGAAAGCCTCTTCAAAAAGGTCGAGCATGGCCGTCTTCTCGGCAAAGGGGGTCGACTGCGGCGTGCCGGTGTCCAGGCCAATACCGATATCGCCAACCTTGATTGAAAACCAACCCAAAACAGTGTTGACCACATCCCGCCGCGGGTAGCTAGGGTCCTGCAATTTGCCGATGAGTGAGGAAACAATATCGTCATCGGCCATGGCCTGGACGATCACGCGCACCAGGGCAACCAGCAGTTCGTCTTCATCGGCGTATTTCCAGGCATTGAACCACACCGTCTTGCACTGGCGGAAACTCTCACTCTCGGCATCATCGTTGGCAAAGCGGTGGCGATTCTCTTTATCCACCGGTTCGTCGAGCAAATGTCGGAGGCGTTTTAGCAGGGTGGTTTTACCGGAACCCCACGGGCCGCTGATCCCGAGGGTCAACGGGGTGCGGGTCCCTTTGTCCGCGATCAGCCTCGCCAGGGTAATGGCGAACTCATCGAAGTGGAAATGCGCCGAGTCGTCATCACGCAGGGGGGCATCGTGCAGGATTTCTGGGGTTTCGAATTGGCGTTCGGGTTCAGGCATGGGCGGCTCCATAGAATCGGATTGGCGGTCAATTGTCAATTATAATTGACTTTGTACCAATCGCACTGCAAGTCCTCACCCTCAACCCCTGGGGACTCACCCCGGCGTCTTACCATGTCTACAACCGCGGCAACAAAGGCGAAAACATCTTCATCGAAGGACGCAACTACCGCTACTTCCAAAAGACCTTCCAGGTTTTCGCGAAGTC
>JBDRGC010000325.1:0-8528 GCA_043818215.1 Chloroflexota bacterium
TCTTTTGCCTTCGCTTTGGCTGCCAGACGGTGTGCTTCATCCGCCGTCCGTCATCCGCCATCCACCATCCGCCATCCGCTATCCGCCATCCGCCATCCGCCATCCACTATCCGCCATCCGCCATCCGTCATCCGCCATCCACCATCCGCCATCCGCCATCCACCATCCACCATCCACCATCCGCCATCCGCCATCCACCATCCGCCATCCGCCATCCGCCATCCACCATCCGCTATCCACCATCCGCCATCCGCTATCCGCCATCCACTATCCGCCACCCGCCACCCGCCATCCACCATCCGCCATCCGCCATCCGCCATCCGCCATCCGCCACCCGCCATCCGCCATCCGCTATCCACCATCCGCCATCCGCTATCCGCCATCCGCCACCCGCCGTCCGCGTTCATATGTCGACAGCCTCCAGCAATCCGGCTGTCTCCCAGGCCAATATGCCGCCTCGCAGCACTCGTGTATTGGTATATCCCTGGTTGGTCAGCAGATATGTAGCCCGCGTGCTCCGCCGTCCGCTGCGGCAGACGAAGACTACAGGCCGGTCGTGGGGAATTTGGGATGAGGCGGATAACAGTTCGAAGAGGGGAATCGACTCCGCTTGAGGGATGTGCCCCCTCTTGAATTCCCGAGGTTCGCGGACATCCACAACGAGGGGAGGGTCCGCACTATGGAGTTCATCCCACAATTCCTGGGGGGTGACTCCCGCCACATGTCCCGCAGGCATCTCTGTGTGAATAGGAATCTCTACGGGATGTTTGATCCGCTTGGGCAGATTTTGACATTCCTCGAAGACGCGGGCCTCACACTCGTAAATACAAATCACGGGGTCGAGGATATGGTGAAAAAGGTGTCCAATGGCATCGTCATAAGAAAAGAAATGATCGTGCCCTAAATACTCATAGAAGCCGGTTGATTTCATGAGGTTCAGCACCGGCTCTTGAGTCCGCATCATGAATACATCTCCGCCGCGTTTTCGGAGGGAGCGGACAATGCTTTCGAGAGCGTGAACCCCGCTGATGTCGACCTGATCCACGCTGACCATGCGCAGCAGCAAAAACCGCTGGCCGGGGTTCTCTTCCAGATGGCTGTGTATGGCCTCCTCTACATGGTTGACAGCCCCAAAATATAGATCGCCAAAGATATCAAGGATGGCAAGTTGGGCACAGGGGCGGGCATCGGAATACTGTGCAAAATGGCTGTAATCCCTAGCCGGCAGCACCGGTATCACCCTGGGGGTACTGGTGCGCATGACGTAAACGATAAAGGAAAGCAAAATTCCTGTCAGGACGGCGAACTGGAGTGGCAAAAACAGGGTGGACAGAAACGTCATCACCATGATAACGGCATCACCCCGGGTGCCGCGCCAGATGCGGGCCATTTCCTGGCGGTCAATCATTCCGTAGGCAGTCACCATTAGAACCCCAGCCAGGGCCGAGCGCGGCACATAGGCAGCTAACGGGGCTATCAAAAACATGGCTGCCAACACGAATATCCCCGAAAAGACACTGGACATTGGCGTCTGCCCGCCGGCGTTGAAATTAACCGCCGAGCGAATAAACGACCCGGAGGCAGTGTAGCCAGAGAACAATCCGCAGGCAATATTGGCCATCCCCTGCCCTACGAATTCCTGATTGCTATCCAGGCGTTGGCCCGATTGGCCGGCAATGGAACGGGCAATGGCCATTGCTTCGACCAGGCCCAGCGCGCCGACAGCTAACATGCCTGGGAAGAGTTGCGTGATCAATTCGAAATCCAATAAAGGCAGGTCTGCCAGAGGGGGGAGGCTGCGAGGGATTTGACCAATGACTTCGACCCCTTGCCCATCCAGTCCCAGTCCTCCCACGATGGCGGCTGCAACAGACATCACGATAAACGGCGCGGGCCATTTTGATTCAAATCGCTGGACGATGGCGATCAATACTATTCCACCGGCTCCCAATCCCAGGCTGATCCAATGAATCGCGTGGATGTGGGCAATGATGTCCCGAAGGGTGATGATCAGCCCGGGGTTGCTGGGAAAGTCGAGGCGCAAAAGGTGGCGTAACTGGTTGACGCTGATCAACATTCCAGCGCCGGCGGTGAATCCGATGATCACGGAATCGGAAACGAAATTGACCAACATTCCCAACCGGGCCAGCCCCATGACTAATCGAAAAACGCCCACCATTACAGCCATCAACCCCGCAGCAGTCAGGAATTCCGATGTACCGGGTTCGGCAATTGGTAGAAGGATGGTTAGAACTAGAAGGGAGGCCGCGTTGGTTGGCCCGGTGTGCAACTGGTTCGACGACCCCCACAGCGCGCCGACGATGGCAGCCACAATGGCAGAGTAGAGTCCCACCTGTGGCGGAAGTTCGGCAATCATGGCATAAGCAATGGCCTGAGGCAGCAGTACGACAGCTACCGTCAAGCCGGCCACGATATCAGGCCGCAGGTTGCTGCGCTGATAGGCGCGCACTAATTGAATGGGATGCAGAAAATAAGCGGAGGTTGCTGTCCAGAGTTTATTCAGCATAAGTGTGCGAGTTTGCAGGTATGCAGGTGTGCAGGTGTGCAGGTATGCAAGTGTGCGGGTCTGTGAGTGTGCGGGTTTCAATCTTCAATCTTCAATCTCCAATCTCCAATCTCCAATCTCCAATCTCCCATCTCCAATCTCCAATCTCTACCCCCAATCCTATCATATCTCGTTACACAATGATATTAAACACACGTTATATATCTCCCATATTCTCTTATTCTATGCTAACATAGTCGCCATGAAAGCACTTGTTATCTCTGATATTCATGCAAATTTGACAGCTCTCGAAGTGGTACTGGATGACGCCGGTCATTTGGACGTGACTTGGCTGCTGGGGGACTTGGTGGGTTACGGCCCTGATCCCAACGAGTGTATTGCCCGCGTAAGAGAACTGCCTGATCTGGTTTGCTTGATGGGCAACCATGATGCTGCCACACTTGGGTTGATCAATACATCTGCTTTCAATCCTGCCGCCCGCATTGCTATTCATTGGACCAGGGATACAATCAGGCCTGAAAACTTGGACTACCTCAGCGGGTTACCTAAAACTATACGCGATGGAGATATCACGATGGCCCACGGCAGCCCCCGTCAACCGATATGGGAGTACTTGTTAGATATCCGCAACGCGACAGAAAATTTCAAATATTTCGATACCTCGTATTGTTTTGTGGGGCACACTCACCTCCCAACAATATATCAACTGAGCGATGAACCCGGTAAGGCAGATTGGATTATCCCAGAAACGGACACCCCCTTGACGTTGTCCCCGCGAGCCATTATCAATCCTGGATCCGTAGGGCAGCCGCGGGATCACGATCCCAGGGCCTCTTATGCTATTTTCGACACCGAGACAAGCTCAATAGAATACCGGCGCGTTTCTTACGACATACACGCCGTACAGACCCGCATGAGAGAAGCTGACCTGCCGAAACGACATATCGACCGTTTGTCCGCGGGCTGGTGAGGGAACTTCTGGGGATGGGAAAACGTCTGTTAGCCCGTGATACATGAAAACGTGAAACGTGAGACGTGATTTTCACTCGTCACGTTTCCCACTCCACTGCGCTTCGGGGACTTCGTCACGCATCACGTTTCACGCATCACTGGAACAATCTAATTTCTAATTACCAAAATATTCGAAGGAGAAAATACTCATGTTGAAACGAACCCTATTCGCCCTAACAATAATTGCCTTAATTCTGACCGCCTGTGCAGCCAAGTCTGAATACGATGCAGCCTCGCCAGTGCTAATGGAAATGCCAGAAACTTTTGGCGGCGATTACATGGAAGAGATGACTATCGAACGCAGCATGGACGTGGATGACCAAGGTTTTACCGCAAATGCAATCAGCGGCTCGGACGCGACCGTCGAGCGCATGGTCATCAAAAACGCCGACCTCTCTATCGTTGTGGAAGACCCGGCGCAAAGCATGGATGGTATCGCCACAATGGCCGAGGGGATGGGCGGCTTTGTGGTGACTTCCAACTTGTGGCAAAATACCATCGCTAGCGGAATCACCGTGCCCCACGCCTCCATCACCGTGCGGGTTCCCGCCGAGCGTCTCGATGAGGCCCTCGACGAAATCAAATCGGGAGCGGGAGAAGTGCTGCGTGAAAACGTCTCCGGCCAGGATGTGACCCGCGAGTACACCGACCTTAGATCCCGTCTGCGCAACCTGGAAGCCGCCGAAGCGCAGCTAATGGAAATCATGGAAAATGCCACGAGAACCGAAGATGTTCTCGATGTGTACAACAACCTGGTCAACGTCCGGGAGCAAATCGAACTCATCAAAGGCCAGATGCAATACTACGAACAGGCCGCGGCGCTCTCATCTGTTAGCGTGGACATAACCGCCGACGATGCCATGCAGCCTTGGAAGATTGGCAATTGGCAGCCGGTAGGTGTCGCTAAAGATGCCATCGAAGTTCTGATAAATACCTTGCAATGGCTGGGCGATATGGTTATTTGGGTCGTGCTGTGTGTGCTGCCGGTAGGCATTATCATCGGTATTCCGCTGTACTTTACCTGGCGCGGCGTGAGCCGTCTCCGCAAGCGGCGCAAGGCAGAAAAGGAAGTTGCTGCATCTCCAAAGGAAGAGTGATCCACCACCCCTGCCCTCCGCTCCCTCGCCCCCCTGTTCCCTGCTCCCTCGCCCCCCATTCCCCAAAAGTTGGGGGGATGGTTCCCCGGCCATAAAGTCGAGGGGAAAACTTGCTCCCCCAGAATTGGGGGTCGGGGGGCGTAGTGCGTGGTGAGCGTCCCCCCCTGCCCTCGCCCCCCTGCTCCCCATCCCCCCAACTTTGGGGGGGATGGCTCCCCGGCCCTAAAGTCGAGGGGAAAACTTGCTCCCCCAGAATTGGGGGTCGGGGGGCCGGGGGGCTAGGGGGCTGGGGGGCCGGGGGGCCGGGGGGCTGGGGGGCGGGGGGGCGGGGGCCGGGGGCGGCATACAGGCCAAACAGTGTCACCTTTGCCCGTCAGCAAGAAATTCCCACCACCTTTTTTTAGAATCAACCCGTATTCCCAGGCAAAAACCAAGTATAATTGTGCCGCTTTACCGAGGAAAAATACGTGGCAAGAAAACGCAAAAATAAATCTGGTCAAAGAACCGCCCAAAGTGCAACCTCTCTGCGCCTCAATGGACTGAGAGTTTTTCAGCGCGGCGATTACCAGCAGGCTATCACCACCTGGGAGCGGATATCTGTCTCCATGCGGCCAGTGCCCGCCCTGACAGAGGCATATTTCCGCCGGGGATTGGAACGCTTTTATGACTCGGAAACTGATCTGCAGGTCGCCGGTCTGGATGATCTTCAAAAAGCATCTAACGATCAGCCCAACGATCCTACGTATGCTTATCACCTCGGATTGGCTGCTAGCCACCTGGGCAATTTCGAGCAAGCCGTGTACGCTTATCGGGTGGCGCGCCAGGAGCCGGGCGAAATCGCTGCTCGCGCCGCCTATCCCCTGGCGTGGGCATTGCTCCAACAGGATCAGGCCCCGGATTCCGATCCTGTATGGGCCGATTTGAGCGACGAGGAGAGGGCCATGCTGCGCGATATTAGTGCTTTCCGCCGCCGCCCATACGCCTTGTCACCGGAAGCGCCTCAGTTGTGGCATGCCCTGGTTGCCCTGGATGCCGGTGATCACTCGACGGCTCTAGCGGGGTTGACCAAGACAGACGGCACGAGCACCGAAACAACCGGCACGAGCACCGAAAAAGGCATTGCGCATTATTACCGGGGCGTTCTGGCTGCTCAGACGGAAGACTGGGACACGGCCCGCAGCGAATGGTTGGCCGCTTATGCCGCCGGGTTTCGCTCCCCGCAACTGAGCGATAATCTAGCAGAATTATTCCACCAGACGGCTGAGGATCTGCTCGCAGGTGGAGACCCCCAAACTGCCCTATCCGCCGCTCAAGAATCTGCCCGCCACAAATCCAACGATAAGTCCCTAAATGAGCTTCTGGCCCAGATTCACCAACATTTGGGCTACCAGGCCGCATCTGCCAACCAATGGGACAAAGCCCAAACTCACTGGCAAACCGCAACTGAACTGGACAGTGGCAGCTTCCGTCTGGTATACAATTTGGCATTGTCTTATGAACGCAGCGGGAACTATAGGGCTGCTGGCGACACCTGGCGGGAAGCTTTGCGCCACCGCCCACGCCGCGCCGACCATCCCGACGCCATTTCTGACGAGCAGGTAGCCCGCTTGTGGCAGCGTGCCGCTGAAGCTTACCGCAAGGCCGGGCGGTTCAACGCGGCCAACAAGGTGTACCAGCAGGCTATCAAATGGTCGCCTGAGAATCCCGACCTGCGTCTGGCAATGGCCGATGTCTTGCTATCTGATGGTCGAGTGCAAGCCGCTCAGAATGCGATGGAGCGCATCCTGAAACGCGACCCCGATCATATCCCAACTCTGATACTCATGGGTGAGGTGCTTTTCCGCAACGAGCAATGGTTGGCCAAAACCGCGGCGCCCAGCTACTGGAAACGCGCACTAAAATTGCAGCCTGCCAACCTCCAGGCGCTTCATGCCCTGGCTGAGTGGTATCTCGACCAGGCAGAAATTGACTACTCCTGGGATCGCTTCGACGAGGCCATCGAGAACTATCAAAAATCCCTGGAATACCAACCCGAAGATGCCCGCGCGTTATCTTGTATTGCCAACTGCTGCATCCATTTGGGCAATCTGGATCAGGCCAGCGAATATACAAATCGGGCTATCACGCGTGCCCCAGGCGATTTGGATGTCCTCCGCGAAATTCTCGGAGGCTGGATCAAAATGCACAACCCAGGGCAAGCTTGGGCAGTGTTGGAACAGGCAGAGATTCGGAATGCTTCGATCCCCGGCACGTTTTATCTGGCGCAAGCCACAAAATTATTGAATGAAGACTGCCACGATTCAGCCATCCCCTGGCTCGAACGCGCCGCTGCTAACGCGGCTCCGGGTAAACCAATGCTGTTTATGATCGGTAAGATGATGATGGAATATGACGATAACCTGGCCCGTCAATACTTGAAGCAGGCAATTGACACCGGACAGAATCCCGGTCAGGCGTACTTGTCGTTGAGTTTTCTGGAAGAAAAAGCCGGCAACTTGAGAATCAGCAAAAAGCATCTGGCAGAGGCCGAGCGCATCGCCCGCAAGACCAACGACCGTGACCTTGCAGAGAAAGCACATATGGCTCGCCTCATGTCGGGTGGGCCGCAAGCCACCATAAAACGGTTGATGGATATGGGAGGCCCCGATATGGTCGAAGATTTTCTTTCCTCTATGGGAAGCGTAGATTACGAGGATTATTTTTACGATGACTGATCATCCACCTCAACAATTCGACCCCAGCCGCGAGCGCAAAAAATCCTCGCATCAACGCGAACCCGACTTGACCAGTAGTGACCCTTATGCCGTGTTAGGTTTGTCGCGCCATGCTTCCATGCGTCAAGTCAAACGCGCCTATTTTGATCTGGTGCGCCAATATCCCCCCGAAACGCAAGCCAAAGAATTCAAGCTGGTGCGCGCAGCTTATGAAAAGCTGCAAACCGAAGCGGCCAAAGCTGAGACTGACCTGTTCTTGTTTCAGCCTCCCCCACCGTGGGAACCGCGCAAACGCCCGGGCAAACTTGACCTGACTTTCGATCCGCAGGATATATGGCTGCTGTTGCAAACTTACGGTGACCTGGGAGTCACCGATTTTACAGCCGATTATCGCCCGGTGAAAATATGAGTGCCCGCCGCAATGTGTGGGCAACCCTCGCCCGCCTGCTCCAACGCCTGGAGAACGATGTGGATATTCTCTATGGAAGTTCGCGCGCACCTGATGCCGGAAACGGCTTGACCAATCTGGAAAAAGAAGTGCGCAAGTTGGGGAAGACACAGTTCAAAGCCAATGTGCTGGCTGAAGACCAATTTGCGCGCCTGGAAAAAACATTGGCTGCTGCCCAGTCTAGCCAGGAGGAAAACAACCATCTGCTGGAAATGCTGGCCGACGAGCGCGTTGCGGCAGCTCAGAAAAACTTGTTGGAAGCTGTACTGCCGGCCCTCGACGGGTTGGACAACGCCATCTCCAGTGGACAACGCTACCTGAAAAAACGTGACCTGGCTGCTCACAAGCCAGACCAGACTCCTGCTCAAACTATCTTGGTATCCCCTGCGGATCGCGCCATGCTCGCTGGATGGCTGGGCGGTTTGCGAGTGGTACGCGAACGCTTGCTGGCGATTCTCGAAGCAGGGAACGTCAATCCCATCCCAACAGTGGGCTTACCCTTTGACCCGTATTTGCACATTGTTGTAAGCACAACATCCGAAGCCCCTGCCGGGATGGATCCTATCCCCGGTATCATCGTAGCCGAAGATCGCTGCGGTTACCAATCACCGGCCGGCGTATTACGTTACGCCGAAGTGATCGTTTACCGGCCAAACTAATCGAGTAGTCGAGTAGTCAGGTAGTCGAGTAGTCAGGTAGTCGAGTAGTCAGGTAGTCAGGTAGTCAGGTAG
>JBDRGC010000326.1:0-28818 GCA_043818215.1 Chloroflexota bacterium
CGCATCCAATCATACTCATTCTCTTCAGCAAATTTCTTGATGTTCTCTTTGTGATGTTCTCCTTGATTTCCGATAAATACAACCCGATGAGGGATATCCTCAAGCTGACTCATCAACTCGGGAAGAATAGCAACTCCTTCAATCAGTATATCTCGACCCTCATCATTCTCTCTCCTGATAAAAGCCTCTACCGCTTTCCAAACGACATAACTTTCCTTTCTCACATAATCAATAAGCTCTGCAGGATCCTTCATTATTAACTTCACCCGCTCCGCCATGGGCATTTCATTAAACTTGCCAAATACAAACAAGTCTGGCGCCGCTTCCAGGCTCAGAACATTCTCCAGCACTGCACCGAGGGTGTCCGTTGAAACAACACTCACAGCATGTTTCTGCCGAATCTCACTGGAGATTATTGATTTTCCAACTCTTGGGGGACCACCTAAAAGAAAAATCATAATTAGAATATTCGTCTTAGCCAGCTAACCTATAAGTATATATGGAACTTTCCATATAACTCCCCAAATATTTCGGGGGATTATGTGGAAATGTCCGTATAGCACGAGAATGCGATCTGCTAAAATAACTCTAACAAGTCGCCTCGATCGTACCAGCTATGCACCTCGCACCCAGGATTGCGGTCAATGGCTTGCATGACAAGACCACTCGCATTGCACTCACTGCCATCGAGTATAGCATATCCCAAAATGAATCTCACGAGCGCAGAACCAAATACCAAAAATATTTTGCTTTTTTCGGGTCACTTCGTGACATCGTGCCCTTCAGGGTACATCGTGCCCTTCAGGGCAAATTCGGGGCAGATGTTTTACTTTTCCATGCGAAGTCCGCAAGAGCCATCATTTCCTCAGAACCGCGGCGTAAATCCCCAGGCCGACTCCCAACAACAGCAACACCCCGCCCACAATTCCGAGTAGGGGAGATTTTCCCTCGCCCCCCTCGGGGATAAAGGGGGCTTCGGCGAGGGTCTCGGTATTGGGTTGGGCACCAAAATCCACATAAGTTTCATCGCCGGCATTCAAAATGACAGCGGAGTTCATAACAGTAGTGGCGTTGTATCCATCGGGAATCGCCACCGTCACATTGTAGTCTCCCTGCTCAAGCTCTTCGAAACAAGTGAAACCTATTTCTTCTGGGTCTGGGAAAAGATTACTCGTAACACCCCCCGAGGGCGTGTCAGCGGTCAGAGATACATCCCCAAAGCGGTCATTGACGCTGATCGCCCCACCGGGCAGGGAAGGTTCTTCTTCTTGACGGATGGCATCCCCGTTGACATCTTCGAACAACAAAACACACAAAATGCCCGTGCCCGCCCCGGGAGTTGGCGTGGGCAGTTCGGATGTGGAGGTGGGCCTCGGTCCCAAAGTGGGCGACTGCGCTGCGGGACCGCCCAAACCGAGCAACAACTCCTGGCCCGGAGTGATCACGTCGTCAACCGACAGGTTGTTGAGAGAGCGCAGTTCATCCAGCGTGATCCCCGTAATGGCTGAGATGCGCCACAAAGTATCATTTTCTTTCACAATATACATGATGCGGCCATCAGGGCCAGGAGTTGGCGTGGGGAAAGGCGTGGGTTGAGCCTGCGGGGACGCCGCTGCAGGCGCCGCCAGACACAGGAGCAAAGCCGCAGTCAACAAAACGAGGGGGAGCCATTTCGTCAAGGATTTATTCATCTTAAGAATTACCCAACAGAGTTTGCATTGGCCGTGAGAAAAATTGCGACGGCGGGGGGCCGCGCTATGCATGATTATACAGGAATAAAGGTCCGAAGATAAGGGCCAGCAAGATAGTCTATTTGTCCCTTTCGCACAACCGTCTCAGGGCTAGAAGCGCCACAATATTGAATATCACTGCCGCCACAGCACTGGCTCCCATACCCCAGGCGTACAGTGGAGAGGCCGCCAAAGCTCCAACAGCGCGGCCCAACGACAGCCCGGCTACGTTGAAAGCCATCAGCGTGGCTCGCGCGGAGGGCATCACCTCCGTCATCATGGGGATAATGCTGACCAACGTGAATTCAAAGGTGATATAAAACAGGAATAACCCTACCACGGCTCCGGACACGCTGCGCCCCAACAGAGGCAAGATCAACGCCGCCAGACTGTTGGCTGCCAAACCAATCCCTACGGAACGTTCTTTCCCCAAACGGTCAGCCAACCCACCCACCAGCGATTCGCCGCCCAATTCAGACAACCCGATAACTGCCGCCGCCCCGCCCAGGGCCATGATCTGCAAGCCGAATGCATCTTCCAGCCATACGCCAAAAACCAGGTTGATGACCTCGTTTGCTGCGCTGGCCGCTATCCCGATGCTGAGTCCCGCCAGCGCGGGCGGATAGCGTAACACTCCCCGGAAATTGCGCCACACTCCGGGCCAATCCCCGGCGCCGTCAGAGGCGTGAGGAATGATTCTGGCAATCAGGATGAAGGCCCCCGCTCCCAGGATGGTCAACAATCCAAAAGGTGACATCCACCCCTGACGGGCGATCAAGAATCCCATCAGAGGGATTCCGGCGATGAAAGCCAGCGACCACCCCAATTCTGTGACTGCCAAAGCCAGACCGCGCCGCTTGTAGGGGACTTGATCCCCCAGGTAAGCCTGCATGGGCGGATCGAAGACATATTTACCCAGCGTGGTGAGCATCAGCGACAGGACGAATACCGGGTAAGTCGGCCATAAAACGACCAGCGCCACGCCGCCGGTGAACATCCCCAGTCCCAGGAGCATGCCGGCTTTGCGCCCGCGGCTGTCGGAGACCATCGCCAGGAACGGTCCAAACATACCCACAACAGAACGCCCGGTGAGCACCAGCGACAGGACCGAGAGATCCACCCCCAACCCACGGCTGAAGACCGCCAAAAAGGGATACACCATACGGTGCATGGTATTTAGCACCATGCGGATGGCGGCGAAAGCGATGATTTGAAGGCGGAGGGAGGGATTCAACGATTCAGCGATTCAGCGAGTCAGCGGGGCGACGGGGCGGCGGGGTAGCGGGGCGACGAGGGCGGCGGGTCAGCAATCTCCAGTCTCCAGTCTCCAATCTCCAGTCTCCGGTCGGCTCAAATCCAATTCGATTCCTGGTATATCCCAAACACATCCTTCATCACGTCAACGATTTCGCCCAGGGTGGCGTAAGCGCGCACGGCGTCGAGGATGAAGGGCATGGTGTTTTCGGTGCCCTGACAGGCGATGCGCAGACGGTCGAGGGTTTGGCCGACGCGGGCGTTGTCGCGTTCGGCGCGCACCTGTTTCAGGCGTGCGATTTGCCGCTCGTATCCCTGCGGGTCCATCTCGAGGAGGGGGATGTTCATGGGCTTATCCTCCGCATAAGCATTGACGCCGACGATATTGCGAATACCTGTTTCTATTTCACGCTGGTAGCGGTAGGCTGCATCGGAGATTTCGCCCTGGAAGAAGCCTTTTTCGATAGCCGGTAACATGCCGCCCAAATCCTCGATGCGGCGGAAATACTCGTAGGCTTGAGCTTCGAGCCGGTTGGTTTGCGCTTCGATAAAATACGAGCCGCCCAACGGATCGATGGTGTTGGCAACCCCCGACTCCTCGGCGATGATCTGCTGGGTGCGCAAGGCGATAGTAACGGAGTGCTCGGAGGGCAGCGCCATGGCCTCGTCCATGCTGTTGGTGTGCAGGGATTGAGTGCCACCGAGGACGGCGGCCAACGCCTGAATGGCAACCCGCACGATATTATTTTCGGGCTGCTGGGCGGTGAGGGAGACTCCCGCGGTTTGGGTGTGGAAGCGCATCAACCACGAGCGGGGGTCCTTGGCCCCGAAGGTCGTGCGCATTTCATGCGCCCATATCCGGCGCGCAGCCCGGTATTTGGCGATCTCCTCGAAGAAATCGTTGTGGGCGTTGAAGAAGAAGGAAAGTCGCGGGGCAAACTCGTCGATGTCGAGGCCGCGGTCGATGGCCCAGCGGACGTATTCCAACCCGTCGGCCAGAGTGAAAGCCAATTCCTGGGCGGCAGTGGATCCCGCTTCACGGATATGGTAGCCCGAAATGCTGATCGTGTTCCACAAAGGTAAATCGCTAGTACCAAATTCAATCGTATCCGTCACCAAGCGCATGGATGGTTCTGGCGGGAAGATGTATTCTTTTTGGGCTATGTACTCCTTGAGGATGTCATTCTGAAGAGTCCCCCGTAACTGGTCGGGGCGCAGTCCCTGTTTTTCAGCGGCGGCAATGTACATAGCCCAGATGATGGCTGCCGGGGAATTGATGGTCATGCTGGTGGAGACTTCGTCGAGGGGGATGTCATCGAACAGAATTTCCATATCTGCGAGAGACGAAATTGCCACCCCGCATTTGCCAAATTCACCCAGGCTCTCAGGGGCGTCGGTGTCGTAACCCATCAGGGTGGGCATATCGAAGGCCGTCGAAAGACCGGTTTGCCCCTGTTCGAGGAGGTATTTGAAGCGTTGGTTGGTTTCTCCGGCGGTGCCAAAGCCGGCGAACATACGCATGGTCCACAAGCGGCTGCGGTACAGGGTGGCATGAACCCCGCGGGTGTAGGGATACTCTCCGGGCAGGTTCAAATCGCGCCGGTAATCCTGATCGGCAACGTCCAAAGGGGTATACACCCGATTGACAGGTTCAGAAGATGTGGTGATGAATTCTTCCCGCTGTTCGGGGAAACGGGAGAGTGTTTTGTGCAGAGTGTTCTCTTCCCACTTCTTTGAGTCGCGGCGCAGTTCTTCGAGTTTTTGGCTATCGTACATGGAGGTCTCCTGGTGGGCGAGTGAGCGAGTGTGCGAGTGTGCGAGTGTGCGAGTGTGCGAGTCAGCGAGTCAGCGAGTCGGCGGGTCGGCGAGTCGGCGAGTCAGCGGGTCGGCGGGTCGGCGAGTCGGCGAGTCAGCGGGTCGGCGAGTCGGCGAGTCAGCGGGTCGGCGAGTCAGCGAGTCAGCGAGTCAGCGAGTCGGCGAGTCGGCGAGTCGGCGTGTAAGACCTTCCAGGTTTCCGAAAACCTGGAAGGTCTGTGGCAGGCATAGCAAGACCAGCGAGTCAACGAGATCATCTCCCCGAATGTATTCGGGGTCCGGTATTGGAAACCTACAAAAGCATGTTACAACACGCCCCGAACATGCTTTAGCATGTTTCTCGTAGCAGCATCGAATTCATTCGATGTCGGTCGGAGGGTCGGCGGGTCGGCGGGTCGGCTAAACGACAAAATTATAGCACACATGCCACATTCCACTCGCACACTCGCACACTCGCACACTCTCTACTTAACTTGTTATAATCCCCCCATGAAATATTATATCTGGACTTCTGGCTGTCAAATGAATGTCGCCGACTCGCTGCGCGTCGCCTCCGCATTGGAAGGGTTGGGCTACACCTCCGTTCAACGCGCCGAAGATGCCGATGTGATTGTGCTCAATACCTGCGTGGTGCGTCAAAGTGCAGAGGATAAGGCTTACGGGAAACTCAACGCCCTCAGAGGGATCAAAAAACGCCGACCCGAAGCAATCATCAATTTGATGGGCTGTCTCGTGGGGGTCAAAGGATACGCACAGCTCCAAGAACGCTTTCCGCAGGTGGATGTGTTCTCCCCGCCCTCCGACCCTGGCCCGCTGATTGCTTACCTGACCCAGGATGAGTCCCGGGCCGCGGAAGACGCCGAAACATCCCGCCGCTTTGCCCTCATGGACGGCGATCTGACTCTGCCCACTCACGAACGAGGCAAATTGGTATCGACTTACGTTCCCATCGTGTTGGGCTGCTCCCACGCCTGCACCTACTGCATCATCCCTTACCGGCGGGGCATCGAACGCAGCCGCCCGGTGGTTGACATCGCTGCCGAGGTGCGTGCGCTGGCCGCACAGGGCGTCAAAGAGATCACCCTGCTCGGCCAAATCGTCGACCGCTACGGGTTAGACATCCCCGACGGCCCCAATCTGGCCGGCCTGCTGCGCATCATTCACCCGGTCGAGGGGCTGGAACGCATCCGCTTCCTCACTTCGCACCCCAAATGGATGACCCCCGAACTGCTCGACACGGTAGCCGAACTCCCCAAGGTAATGCCCCATATCGAAGTACCGGTGCAGGCCGGAGACGACGAAGTGCTGGCGAATATGCGACGTGGCTACACCGCCGAGGATTACCGCCGTCTGATCGCTGAAATCCGCCAACGCATCCCCGGCGTGGCCATTGCCACCGACATCATCGTGGGCTTTCCCGGCGAGACCGATGCGCAATTTCAGCGCACCGCCGGCCTGCTGGCCGAACTCAAAATGGACGTCGCTCACCTGGCGCGCTACTCCACCCGCCCCGGAACTGTGGCCGACCGCCGCATGAGCGACGATGTCCCCGACGAAGAAAAATGGCGCCGCTTCCACGTCCTCGAAGAATTGCAAGAGGGCATCGCCGCCGAAATCAACGCTCGCTACCAGGGCGAAACTGTGGAAGTGCTGATCGAAGAAAAAGTTAAAAACCGCTGGAAAGGCCGCACGCCCACCAACAAACTAGTTTTTGTAGAATCCGATGATGACTTGCGGGGGCAGGTTTTACCAGTGACCATCACCTGGACTGGCCCGTGGTCTATGCAAGGGGCCTTGAATGGGCAAAATTGGTGGTTGCGCTAGAGGCCAACTCGTTGTACACTGTTGAGGAGGTAATTTGTTCTCTAATCATCAAGGAGAGTGCAAGCTATGTTCACATACCAATTCCGCAAAATTTCTGTCATCCTGGCCCTTTTCATACTCGTACTGAGCGCCTGCAATATACCCAGCGACACGGCTCCCACGCAGCAAGATTCTGAACAGGAATCAAACGAAGCTATATTCACTATGGCAGCCCAAACCATAATAGCCGAAATCACGCAAACGGCTATCTATGCCCTAACGGCCCAATCCGGCGATCAAGCTACCGCGGAACAACCCACAAACACATCGACCACAACCCCGACAGTGACTGCGTCCCCTCTCGCAGAAGAACAATCCACTGCAACCAACACACCAACGACTTCATCCGAATACCCCACAATCAGCGCAACGGCAAACACGAATTGCCGCTTAGGGCCAGATTCAGTCTTTGACGTTGTAGGGTACCTGCTTGTTGGCGATACATCGGAAGTGCATGGCAAAGGAATATCTGGCTATTGGTGGTACATTGCCAACCCGATCTCCCCCGGAGGGTTTTGCTGGGTTTGGGCGCAAACCACCAAAGTGGATGGGGATACATCCAATCTACCCATCATCGAATCCCCGCCCACTCCTACTCCCACATCCACACCTACACCTACCCCTACACTTACACCTACCCCTACACTGACCGCAACCGCTACGATCACCTCGTCGGCAAGTATTCTCCTGCCTCCCGCTGCGCTGCTGACAGATGAAATGCCCCATGCAACCGACGCCCACGCTTCTGCATCGGTCAAAACGAATTGCTGCCATCAGGCATATTCTATCCTTGGCTCGTTCCAACCTGCGTGGCGATGCGCAGCAAGTGCCCTAGTACAACGCAGAACATCGTAAGAATATAAGCATAAGGATGGTGCAAACTATGTCCACACATCAATCACGCAAAATTAATGTCATTCTGGTTCTTTTCATTCTTTTGCTGTCCGCCTGCAACATGCCCAGCGACACGGCTCCCACGCAGCAAGATACTGGGCTGATTCACACCATCGCAGCCCAGACCGTCGAAGCGCAAATGACGCAGGCTGCATCCGGCGAGCAACCCCCGCTGCCAGAACAGCCGACGCAGACGCCAGATCAGCAGGAGCCTACCCAGACTTTGCTACCTACCAATACACCTACGGTCCCCCCCCCGCCACCCCCGCCACCCCCGCCGCCTACCAATACCCCGTTACCTACGCCGACCGTGATCCCCTGCGATCATATCACCTGGGTAAAGGATGTCACCATTCCAGACAATACAGAGTTGGTTCCCGGAGAAGCTTTTACAAAGACCTGGCGATTGAAAAACACCGGCTCCTGCACCTGGACATCGGGATATTCATTGATGTTCGAATCCGGCGATGCCATGGGAGCGCCTGCATCCATCCAATTGACTACCAGCACGGTAGCCCCCGGTCAACAGATCGATGTTTCCGTTAACCTGGTTGCCCCAGATGATCCCGGAACCTACCAGGGATTCTTCAATCTGCGTAACCCCAGCGGGACGGTCTTCGGTCTGGCGAATGAATCCAAGCCATTTTGGGTAAAGATCGTAGTTCCAGAGGTATCCGGTGTGATGTTCGACTTCATCGCCCGCGCCGACGAGGCTGCTTGGGGCAGCGGAGTCACACCCATCGATTTCACTGGGCCTGGGGACACCATTTTGTCTTATCCCGGCTCCGATTCCGATGCCATTGGGTTTGTGCTCATTCAAGATGGCGCAATTATGGAAGATGGCGGCTCGTCCGGCAAAGTCTTGGAGACACACCCCAAATGGGAAACTGACGGCTATATCGTCGGTCGCTTCCCTGAATACAAAGTTGGCGCTGGAGATTACATCAAAGGCAGAGTAGGATTCCTCGCCAATAGCGATGGCTCCTGCGGTGTTGGTAATGCTACCTTCAAGATATATTACACAAAGGGGAATGATCAGGGAACCCTGACACAACTCGGATCATGGAATGAATCTTGTGATGGAACGATGACATCCATCAATGTAGGTTTGACTACCCTGAAAGGCCAAACTGTGCGTTTCTACCTGGTCGTCCTGGCCAAGAGTTCAGCGAGTCAGGATTGGGCCGTGTGGTCATCTCTGGGTGTGATGAGGTAGATGAGGCAAGAGGCGGGAGGCGTGGAGCGTGGGGTGGGAGGCGTGGAGCGGGCGAGGAATGTTAGTAGTGGGACACGAGAGTGTCCCTGGGCCTTCGTGTGGGGAGACTCTGGGAGTGGATGTTTTCATGCTGCCGACACTTTTGCGATATACTCGGGTCGATTCGCCATTCCCTCGAAAATGGGGTAGAATAAAAAACTCTTGCTTTCTCGAAAAGAAGGGGTGGCAAGTTCAAATCGCGCCCGCGGTGCAATTCGAACCCACCTTCCTCCCCCATTTATTAGATGATACCAGTTCCTTGCCAACCACAAGTCAAGGGAGAAAAAATGAGCGAAAAAGATAATCCTAAAGAAGTTATCGAGGCCTACCGTAAGCGCCAAGCCAGATCTCAAAGAGTTCCAAAGGTTATATTTGGACTCGCGGCCATCCTGCTAATTGCTGGGGCCGCGGCAATCATCTTCTGGCTGACACAGAAAGAGACACCCCAGATCTCTTTTTCTATGTTTGCATCGGATACCCCTACCCCTACAGAGACCATCACCCCGTCACCGGTGCCTCCCACCATCACCCCAACCAACACCCCAACAGAGGTGCCCCCAACTGATACCCTGGAACCATCACCAACTCCAACCAGAGTTGGCCCTGTGATCTACATCGTGCAAGAAGGCGATACCCTCTATTCGATTGCCGAGCAATTCGGCATCGATATTCTTGTGCTGTTCGAAGCCAACCGCGAACGACTGGAGTTAGACCCCGCTAATCCGATCATCCGGGTGGGCGATGAAATTCTAGTGCCCCCTCCTGGGACAGAACTCCCCACCGCAACTCCGCTGCCAGAAGATCTGCCTCCCGGAACCCGGATAGAATACACTGTTAAGCCTGGGGATTCCCTAGCCGCCATCGCCTACAAACTCAACAGTACCGTAGAAGACATTATCAAGTACAACGACGACATAGAAGACGCCACTTCCATCATCTACGTCGGGCAAGTGCTGGTCATCCGCGTCAACCTGGTCACCCCTGAACCTACCGAAGAGAACGCGGGCGCGACCGAAGCTCCGCCAGGAACCATCTCCACTCTGACTCCCACTCCCACACTAGAAAACTGATCCCGCCCCACCAGAGTATTGCCCCTCAACACGAGCAGGGCAGGTCGCAACGACCTGTCCTGCTTTTTGTTTGCATCGACAGCATCTCCCTTGACAATCGCCACGTCAGGCATATAATACGCTTACTGAAAATGATTATCATTTTCAATAACGATCCAAAAGATTATGTCTGACAACCCCTGCACAGATCGAAATAAGAATTGGCTGGCCTGCTTACAAGCCAGCGGTTACCGGTTGACCCGCCCTCGGAAAGCCATCGTGGATACCCTGGCGGGTAGCCAGCGCGCCCTCAGCCCCACGGAGATTTTCGACCTGGCCCGCGCGCTCTACCCCTCTCTGGGGCTGGTCAGCGTTTACCGGACGCTGGAAAAGTTGGAGGCCCTCGACCTGATCCAGCGCGTGCATCAACCCGGAGGCTGCCAGACCTATATTGCCGCATTTACCGGTCACCAGCACCTGCTGATCTGTCAAACCTGCGGCAAGGTGGAATTCTTCGACGGCGACAACTTGAATCCACTCATCACACGCGTCGAGCAAGAAAGCAGCTACCATGTCAACGAGCATTGGCTGCAACTTTTTGGGGTCTGCACAGACTGCCAGTGAAGCAACCCTGGCCAGGAAATGAGAGCATAGATGCCAACTACACGAAACTTTCGTTACTTCCAAATACTGCTTACCGGCCTGTTGTTAATTCCGCTGTTGGCTTGCAACTCAACGCAGACAAACCAACCAACTGACCGCCAAAAGTTGAAGGTTGTTGCCACAACTACCATCGTTGGCGACGTGGTGGCGCAGGTCGGCGATGACCTTATCGAGTTGACCGTGCTGCTTCCGGTGGGTACGGACCCCCACTCTTTCGACCCCACCCCGCAGGATATAGCCGCGGTCGCTGATGCCGATGTGGTATTCGCCAATGGAGCTGGCCTGGAAACTTTCCTCGATCCGCTCATCGAAAACGCTGGCGCCAGGGACAAAATTGTCCCCGTCTCCGAGGGGATCGAACTACTGAAATTCTCAGGTGATCACGAAGACGAATTAGAGGGCGAGGAGAATGAGCATAGACACATAGGTGCTGACCCTCACACATGGACGGATCCCAACAATGTAATCGTCTGGGTACAGAATATCGAGCGCGTGTTCAGCGAATTAGACTCCGCCAACGCCGGTGTTTATGCAGTCAACGCAGAAAAGTATACCAACGAATTGCAGACTCTGGACGCCTGGATTCGCGAGCAGGTTGCGAAAATTCCCCGAGCAAATCGCGAGATAGTCACCGACCATCTGATCTTCGGCTACTTCGCCAAAGCTTATGGATTCGAGCAAATCGGCGCTATCATCCCTGGCTACAGCACACTAGCGGAACCCTCGGCGCAGGAATTGGCAGCATTGCAAGACATCATCAAGGCCCTGGGCGTGCAGGCCGTTTTCGTCGGCAACACCGCAAACTCCAGCCTGGCAGAGCGCATCGCCGATGATACTGGAATCCAATTGGTCTTCATCTACACCGGCTCGCTGTCCGATAAAGGCGGCGAGGCCGGGACATACATCGATTACATCCGGTACAATGTCGGCGCGGTTGTGGATGCACTGAGTAAATGATTGGTTCGTAGTGGCGACTTTTACTAATCTTCGCTTCTCTGCAACTCTGCGCTTTCGCGAAGCATACCCTTGAGGTATGGCGTTATATATAATGATGCTTTTTGAAGAATTCCACAAAACAAGTCAACACCTGAGCAAACACCACCAGCGGCATCATCCGCTCGCGCCCATCTTGCGGGCTGAGAGCCTCAGTATGCGCTACGAAAGCGGCTTCGCACTTGAAGACATCTCCTTCGAACTCGAAGCCGGTGAACGTCTGGCCGTGGTCGGCCCCAACGGGGCAGGAAAGAGCACATTGCTTAAAATTATCACTGGATTGCTCACTCCCACCAATGGACAGGTGCATATCTACGGCCACGAACCGGGCGGACATATTTGCATCGCCTACATCCCCCAGCGCAGTCAGGCAGATTGGAGTTTCCCTGTTAGCGTAGCCGACGTGGTCATGATGGGCCGCATCGGCAAGTTAGGTCTGTTCCGCAACCCAAAATCTCGGGATCGGGAAATAGTCCGGCACGCCCTGGAAGTGGTCGGCATGACCCGGCTCGCCAAACGGCAGATCAATCAACTCTCCGGGGGGCAACAGCAGCGCATGTTCATTGCCCGCACCCTGGCGCAAGAAGCCGAACTCATGCTGATGGACGAACCCCTCAGCGGGTTGGACGTCAACTCCCAAGATGATATTTTCCGCATCTTGAACGAACTGCGCCAACAAGGCGTGACCGTGTTGATTTCACTGCACGACCTGAATATGGCTGCCCAGTTATTCGATCGGGTGATGCTGCTCAATCACCAGTTGATCGGGCTGGGGTCTCCTGAAGAAGTGCTGACTCCCGAGAATCTGATAGCAGCCTACGGAGGCCACCTGCGCCTGGTTTCCACCACAGAGGGGGCGCTGGCCATCGGGGATACCTGCTGCGACAAAGGAGAACACGATGATTGATTTTATCGTCGAGCCGCTGCAGTACGCTTTCATGGTACGCGGGATGGTGGCCGCCATCATGGTTGGCACCATCTGCGCCGTAGTGGGGACATACGTGGTACTGCGCGGTATGGCCTTTTTCGGCGACGCTCTGGCCCACGCCATCCTGCCGGGTATCGCGGTCGGCTACCTGGTGGGGGGAGGCGCCCGCGAACCCCTATTCTGGTGGGCCATGTTATCCGCGGTGCTCAGTTCTATGGGCATTAGCGCGATCAGCCGCAGCACTAAAATCAAAGAGGACACAGCCATCGGAATTATCTTTGCCGGGGCATTTGCCCTCGGCGTGGCCTTGATTTCCACGGTGCGCAGTTACACTGTGGATTTGGCACATTTCCTGTTCGGCGATGTGCTCGGTGTGCGCCCCGCCGACCTGTGGCTGATTGGCATCTTCGGCGGGTTGATACTGCTGAGTGTTCTGGCTTTCTACAAAGAATTCATGGTGCTTTCGTTCGACCCCATTCTGGCGGCAACTTTGCGCCTCCCCGCCCAGTTGCTGGACTTCCTGCTGATAATTTTGATCGCTGTGGCAATTGTCGTCTCCCTGCAAACCGTGGGCGTGGCTTTGATGGTGGCAATGCTGGTAACCCCCGCGGCGACGGCTTACCTGCTCACCCGACGCTTGCCAGTGATGATGCTCCTGGCGGCAGTGATTGCGTCCATCTCCGGAGTTGCCGGGTTGTACTTATCCTTCTATCTGAGCATCGCATCCGGCGCCGCCATTGTGCTGACCTGCACAGCCATCTTTGGCATCGTTTGGGGTGTAAAAGCCCTGCGGCAGCGGGTCTTGGCTTAAGGTGCGATGCACTTCCTGAGTTGGCGAAACACCCTTCGAAACCTGGAAATTGCTCCAAAGCTTAAGTGCATCGCACCTGATTCCGGTCAACTGCGCAAGTCCTGAAAATTAATGATAGAATCAAAAGCCGTTAGGGACGATTTGGAAAATCGTCCTACACTTTTTTTGGTAATACAGGAGCAAGAAATATGCCGATTAACTTTGGAACCGATGGCTGGCGAGCCGTTATCTCGGATACATTCACTTTCCACAATTTGCGGCTGGTGTCGCAGGCCATCGCAGACGCCGTCCGCTCGGAGCATTGGAACAACGCATACCCCAACGGTGACGATGTCGATTCTCGAAAGATGATCGTGGGCTTCGACCCTCGTTTCCTCTCTGACCGCTATGCGGCAGAGGTAGCCCGGGTGTTGGCCGCCAATGGGTTCACGGTCTACCTGGCGCAATCCGATTCGCCTACCCCAAGTATTTCGTATGCCGTAAAACATACGAAAGCCATTGGCGGGGTGGTCATTACGGCATCGCACAATGCCCCGCGGTATAACGGGATCAAACTAAAGGCTGCATACGGCGGATCGGCTTCACCGGAGCAGTCTCGCCGGGTGGAAATCTATTTGAACGATAATGAAGAACGCGGCCGCGGTCCCAACTTGATGGATATGGACAGGGCGCGTGAATTGGGGTTGATCCAGCGATTCAACCCCCTGCCAGCTTATTACGAGCACTTACGCACTCTGATCAACTTCGATGCCATCGCCGAGAATCCGCCCCAAATTGTGGTCGATTCGATGCACGGATCGGGGAGAGGCGTCATCAAAGGGATATTGCAAGGGACCGGCTGCGAGGTGACAGAAATCCGCGGGGAGATGAATCCCGGATTTGGCGGCACGCATCCCGAACCCATAGCCCGGAACCTAGGCGCTTTGGCAGTCGCCATCAGCACCGGTATAGGGGACCTGGGTGTGGCTACAGATGGGGATGCAGACCGCATTGGCGCCATGGACGGGCGCGGCAATTTCGTCGACCCTCACAAAATTATGGCATTGGCTCTACGTTATTTGGTCGAGGAGCGCGGCTGGAGCGGCCCGGTGGTGCGCACAGTTTCCACCACGCGCATGATCGACAGGCTGGCAAAGCGCTACGGGTTGCCGGTGTATGAGACGCCTGTGGGCTTCAATCATATTGCCGATTATATGCTCAAAGAAGATGTGCTGATCGGCGGGGAAGAGTCGGGCGGCATATCGTTCAGGGGCAATATTCCAGAGGGGGATGGTATCTTGATGGGGCTGCTGTTGGTCGAGATTGTGGCTACTTCAGGACTGTCGCTCTATGAGTTGGTCGAGGGGCTGTTGCGGGATGTTGGTCCAGCTTTTTACGAGCGCAAAGATTTACGCTTGAAGCATCCGGTAGCCAAACAGACAATGGTCACGCGGCTACTCAATGAGGCCCCCAGCCGAATTGGAGACGAAAAGGTCGAGGATGTGCAAACAACTGATGGGGTGAAATATCTGATGGCTGATGACTCGTGGCTCTTGATCCGCCCTTCAGGAACTGAGCCGGTGTTACGGGTTTACGCCGAGGGACGCAGCCGGGAAATGGTGGAAGCCTTGCTCGGTTACGGTGAGCAGGTGGCAACTGGTCTCACGTGAGGAGGGGCGGGAGGCGGGAGGCGGGAGGCGGGAGGCGGGAGGCAGGGGGCAGGAGGCAAGAGGTAGGAGGCGGGAGGCGGGAGGCGGGAGGCGGGGGGGCAGGAGGCGGGAGGCAGGAGGCAGGAGGCAAGAGGGAAGTGGCTACTTAATGTCATAAGTTAAGGATTGGTGTCTGTCGGATCATCACACAACATCCCCTTGTGGGACGGATCCGACATGATCAAAACAGGGTTTTATTGCACGCTCTGGGCGGATTCGTCCCACAAGGGGATGTTGCCCTATAATCCGCCGATAGCTAAACTTAATGACATTGGGTGAAAAGTGGGTCGCGATGTTCACTCATCTTGGATGATAATACCCCAAAAATATAGTACAGGCGGAAGGATAAAGTTATATCCTTCCGCCTGTTGCTTTTAACTCAGGAACGGGGATTAAATAACTTGCCCAGTTCCAAATTTAGGTGTAGTTCCGGTTGAGTAGGTCCGGAGGTACGGAGAGCCGTACACCTGCACCGAACGCAGGTACGGTGTCGAAACCAAACGGGGCTTGAAAATGGACTGATTTGCTGTAATCCGCTGGGTTTCGACACTTGCGCCACACGCAGTGCAGGTGTACACTACGGCACGAAAAGCCTGTGCCTCCGCTACTCAACCGGCACTCGCATTAGGATACAAACGCGCAAGTTATTTAATTCTCATTCCTCAGTTTGGCAAAAGCCGAACGTAAAGACCTGACGGGTCTCAGACAGCCCGCAGTCGTCTAGCAAAGAAAATGATCAAAACCAGCGCGGCAGTCAGAGCTAACAAGCCAGGAAGACCCACGTCATCGGCAAAGCCAGTTGAAGGCAGTTGAGTGGGGTTTGGCGTAGCGGTCAGCGCATTTTCGGCCTGCTGGGTGAGCAAGGCAGCCACTGTCGCAGTGTGTGGGTTTTGAGTTGCCGCTTGATCTATTGCATCTGGAGTATCCGTGGGAGCCAACACAGGTGTTGGACTTGGTGTAGCTGTGATAGGGGCGTAAGTGGGAGTATTCGTCGGCGTGGCTGTCCAGGCTTGCGCTTCAGCCGTCATGGCGCTATCAAAAGCAACCGCGGTGTTTTGGGCATTAATCTCAGCTACCTGGGTATCTTTGGCGTCACGGCTTTTGGGCACAAAATACATAGCATAAACTGCCATGCAGATCAACGACAGAATCAGAATAGCACCCAGAATTCCGGCTACCAAAAGGAAAGTGCGATTGCTCGCATCTCCGGGTGGAGACTCGTCTTCTAACTCCATATCATCCAGGTCGAAATCATTCATCATCGTCATTTCTCTCTCCTTGTAAGGCCCACGGTTTCTCCGCAGGGATTTGAAGGTTGCTGTAGTACCTTCTCGAAAAGAAGGGGTTGGGGGTTGTTATGCAATAACTTCGAGATTTGCCAGGGGAACGTTTGCGCTTTCCCCATTGTCCAGTTGAAGTACTGCGGCCTGTGTACGTAGTCCGCTGGGGAATTCAGTTAATCCGGCGAGTAGGGTTTCGATGGCTCCGGTGTATGCATGGTATGGGGCACGCACAATACGCACTTTCTGACCAGCAGCGAAATCTTCGGTTGCCAGAGGAAGATCAAGCTCTCTCGAAGCAGGTAAGGTAATGATAACCTCTGGTCGAACACCTGTGTAGCGGTTAAATGATGCCGCACTGACAAGAATTTCTCGGTTTTGATGCGTACTCAACAAATTATAACTTATTAAGTTCATTGGGATGCTCCCAAATCCCTCCAAAACTAAAATAGGGAAGGGAAGTTTCTTTGCCACAGGGATCAATGATGCAGGCATACTGGCAATCACCAACCCGCGCAGGGGGACTTCGGACGCCTTCTTCAATGTCGCTGCGTCTTGGCAATGTCCACCCAAAACAATCGTCCCACGCAAACTCATATCAATGTGATCTGCTGTAAGCTTGTCATCGGGAGATGACAATTTGGGCTGCACTAGACCAAAGTCCGTGTGGCCATTTCCCCACACCCCTTGTATCAGGGAGCCGGTGGTTTCGACGACCGCCCCGCGGCTTGGAAGAAGCTGAGTCACCGTTCCGTTAATGCCGGCCCGAAGTTCGAAGACATTGCTATCTACTTTGATCAGCACCTGTCCATCTCCTGCCAAAACAACTTGGCCGGATACGGGCGCTCGCACCACCCGGCGTGTCACTCCCACCGGGCCGGCAATCAAATCCCCCTTGTTAATATCATCGCCAACCACGCGCTGCATCAGGTCATCAGCTTGTTCAGCAGAAACGCTGAGTCCACGAGCGATATTCAGCAAGAGATGTTCCGGGGCAACGTCGGCCTCGGCGATCACATCTCTTGGCGCCACCTTCTGTCCCTGACGGACAATAACTTTCCCAGGCACAGGCAATATCCGTTCCCGGCGGATGGTGGTGAGCGCTAAGATGTGAATGACGGGTGCTAACATGTGTTTTCCTACTTTAATTTCCGGCTCTTTGATGTTTTGTGTGGTCAAACTTTTTTGTACACGGATTACACGGATTTTACGGATTTTACGGATTTTTCTTTGGCTTTATCCGTGTAATCCGTGTACCGCGCCCCACAATATCTCAGAGAGCCTAATTTCCTAAGGTCCAGAGCCACTTCTTGAGCAAGGAGCGTTGCCGGCCTGGGTCTGGATGCCAGGTAAGCGGACGGCCGCGGGCATCGATCACAACTCCCAAGGCGCCTCCAATCACCTGTAAGCGTCCACCGCGCCCTGGCCCCATCCCGACATCGAAACGGTGGAGGGGCTGCAAACGCAGGTTGGCCGTTTGCCCAAGAGGGAGCGGCAAGACTTCTATGGAACCATTTTTGACTTCCACGTTAGATTCGTTGCCGTCTTCGTAGGTCACTCGTATTCGCAGGATCGGCTCCCCGGGGCGGGCATTTCCTACGGGAGCGATCACAGCCCCCAGGTTGAGTATCGTATTCGAACCGAGCACCTGGACAACCAGAAGCGGGTTCACATCGGCTGCCGCACCCAATGCGGATACCAAGTCATTTTGATCCAACAGAATAGTGGTCACTCCCGTGGGTTGTAAGCCATCTAACAACATCAACAAACTCTGACCAGGGGTGGGGGCATGTGTCAGCACGCTCCCTGTCGCCACAACAGGTTCGAGCCAGGGCAGTAGACCTGCACCGCTCCCGGACGCATCCTGCGGGAAATTGCCAGATACTTTCTGTAAAGCCATGCGCATCACTTGCCGGGCTATCGCTTGCTCGATTGCCATTTCATCCGGGGTGGCGGGCAAACTTGCAGGGAAGGCCGCTTTATTGTACAGATAATCTCTAACGCGGCCATCAGGAACATAAACCGGCAGCCAGCGCGTGATCTTCCCGAGATTGGTGTGCTGCAACAATTTATCCAAACCAGAGCCTAACCCCAGGTGAGGGTAAACACCGGCAGTAAGTTTACCATTGAACGCGGCCACAACCGTGGTTGACGAGGCCCCCACATCAACTCCCAGCACGCCTTTTGATTGGTCGTATATTCGGCTGAGAAAACGGATGATGCGGCCAAAAGCCATCGAGGTGGGTATCAATCGCCCTTTGGCCCAGGCATCTAATTCTGGGATGCTCAAGATCTGCTTAGAACGCACTTTCTTGAAAATTTGTGCTACTTGGGTTTGTGCCGGAGCAAGTTGTTCCACTTCCAGGGTTGGGCGAATATTCGGGGCGATGTAAAGTTCCGCCAGGGGTTCCAGCGACTCTTTGACTTCTTTCTGCATGGCGGTATTACCGGCGAAAAGAACCTGCGGGCGCTGCCCTTTGGGAAGCAGGAAACAGGCCAAACCGACGGCTTCCAGCAATTTGCGAACTGAGAGAGAAGCCCCACCTTCCACGCCGCCAGCCATGATTATCAGGTCTGGACGCGCCCGCAAAATTGTATCAATACGGGCGTCTTGTTTGCGCCGGTCGTTCAGACTCAATATCTCGACGACTCTGGCGTAAGTGGTTTCTGCCAGACGGCAGGCGCTGTCTACCGAGACATCTTCTAACAGACCCACAACCACCGCTTTCATCGGTGGGCCGGCAGATAATGTAACCGCGAAAGTGTCCACGCCGGAGCCATCTGCCCGGCTAGGGATGATCAAATTCCCGTCGCTGCCAAGCAGCATACGCCCCGTGATCTCTTCCAAGTGGTTGAATGCCCGGCGAACCCCCTCACCCGCATCGCCGAACGGATCACCCGCGGTACTTGGCGCAATGCCGGCTGCAATGAAGCGATAACTTCCGCCGACCACATCGAAGAGCAAAGCCCGCGTAGTGACCGTGCCAATATCGATGGCAAGTAATGAGTCCGCTGCAACAATCGAGGTCATCATAATTATAGATACTAAGATAATGTTTTTGACTCTGCTTACCTGGATGTCATTGCGAAGCAGCTATACCGCTGAAGCAATGACACGCGGAGTCAAAATCTTTTTCTGAAAGGCTATAGTTTAAGCCGGGACGATTAATGGAAGCAAAAAATCCTTGATGAAATTCCAGAGAAACGAGAACCTTTCGATCAACGCCGTTAGAGCAGCAAGATAAACACCGGTAAACAGAGAGCCAAATGTAATGGCAATGAAAACCTGGCCGATCCATCCAATTCCCTCGATCCACTGCGCCCGTTGCGAAGATTGCCCTACTTTTCCGCGGGTGCCGAAGTGGAAATAGATCAGCGTAGTCAGTGTGCCCAATAAAATAATAGCTGCGTCTATAAGATTGTTGGTACCGAACAAATTTATAGATGCGGATAACTGAGGCTGGATAGTACCAATCACTGCCCCGCCAATTGCTGCCGCGGCGCCGATGCCAACGAGCATAGCCAGGGCCGGGTTGCCCAGTTTTGACAGCCGCGGTGAGATCTTGCATAATACCAAAGCGGCAGGGATCAGGTATACCACAGCCAGGATCATTTCACTGCGGTTATCACTGACGAGAGGAAAGATCAGATACGGCAGAATGATATTGTAAAAGGTCACGATTGTGGCATAGCCGGCTGCCACGCCTACGAAAATATGAACCGACAGGCGAAAGAAAGGGTTATCTCCCCAGATATAGCTCAAGACAAATATGGAAAAAGTAAACCCTAGCAAGACGCCGATCAGGTCCAACATGGTTACATCCAAGACGCTCATACGGCCTCCCCTTTGGTTCCTTTTTTGTGCGCGAGCAATACGGAAATAATATTCACTGCTCCACCAATCAGAATGGCAGCAACGGCAACTAACAGGCCAACACTGAACGCATCCCAATAGACACGCGCTAGATTGTAACTGTCTTGCCCCATGGACTGTTCGTAAGCCGCCCCGCCAATAAGCCCAGTTACCATACCTTGCACTTGTGTACCGTAGTAAGGGCGGATCATGGGTGCTGCTTGCGCGCTGAGGATGGCTACAAATGGCGTGTTACCAAGTTTTGGTTGTACCTGTTCTATCCAGGTGCGGGCTGTATCTGAATCATCTGTAATGACCACTACCAAGGCGAAATCTGAGATGGCATCCACTCCCTGCAGCGGGGGTGTACCCCATGGATTCATATTATCGAAAGAGAGCGTTGTGATCAGGCGAGGCATTTCGGCAAAACCGCGCAGCCCCGCAGCCCCACCGGGGATGTATCCCAAATTTATATACTGTATACCGCTGACGTATTCGCGTTCGGCCTCAATATTTCTCAAGAAATATTCAGCCATAGCCGGCCCCGTGGGCGATGTAGAAACCAACGTCAGGCGCGCGCCCCTAAGCATCAAATGATCTACCAGAGCAGCCGCGGCGGCGTTCATCTCACCCGACATGCCCGGCTCGTAGTCGAAAGCTACCAGTACGGGAGACGCATCAGGGAGCGCGTTCACCAATTTGCTGGCCGCGAAAGTTTCAGCAGGAACATCTGCCTGATCAGGCAGCGGAACATTTTGGCTGCCCCCAACCACCACAAAGCCAACCACCACACAGAGGATCAGGGCTATCAGCCAGCGCATAATCCGCTGAGACGAAAGCCGAGACGGTGGGGGAACAGGTAATGCCTGGCCTTCATTTGCCAGCAACTCTTCGAACAATGCGGCGTGTGCCTGCTGGCTCTCTGCAACGTGGAGTTTAACCGAGTAAGTGGGGGGGTTCTTCATCCTGTCAATACCCGGTTCTGCCGGTAATACGTTGCGCAACCCTGCCAGCGGCCCTACACTCTCGACCAGGCCATCATCATCCAAAACAGTCCCCGGCGTACTTGTCTCGACCGGGCGCATAGCTTCCAACCAACCAGGGAGTTCTGCAGGAGCCAGATCGGAGGCCTCGGTGTCATCTTCAGTATCCTGCTCTCCCAATTTGCCCGCCAGCCAATCTGGCAGCTTATCTACATCGAGCAGATCATCGTCGAATTCGTCATCGATAACAAAAGGAGCAACCGGCGCTGCCAGTCCCGAAACAATCCAACCCGGAATTTCCTCTTCCTCGGCAGGAGTGTGGGGCGCAGCTTCTGGCTCTCCGAACAGCGTAGATTCTTCTTCTCCCAGGTCTGCAAACCAATCGGGCAAATCGTCAGCCTCATCCGGGGAGGCTGAAGCAGGCTCATCGCCTCCACCCAGGTCTGAAACCCAATCTGGCGTTTCTGCATACAACGAGGGGCCAACCGGCTCTGCTTCGGGTTCACCAAATGGGGGAGGTTCCCCACGCAGGTCTGACAGCCAATCGGGCAATCCACCCTCCACAGAAGGCGCAGCGGGTTCAGGAGCTATTCCTTCATCCTCGCCGCTAAACCAGTCGGGGAGATCACCTTCACCAGAGGCTACCGCCGGGACGGATTCTACTGCCTCGGCACGCAGCCAATCGGGCAGTCCACCCTCCACAGCAGACGCAGCGGGTTCAGGAGAGATCTCTTCGTCCTCGCCGCTAAGCCAGCCGGGGAGATCGTCTTCATCGAACGCTACCGCCGGGACGGATTCCGCTGCCTCGGCACGCAGCCAATCGGGCAGTCCACTATCCACAGCAGACGCAGCTAGTTCGGGAGCTATTTCTTCGTCCTCGCCGCTAAACCAGTCGGGGAGATCGCCTTCACCGGACGCGGCCGCCGGGACGGATTCTGCTGCTTCGGCACGCAGCCAATCGGGCAGTCCACCCTCCACAGCAGGAGCTGCGAGTTCGGGAGAGACCTCTTCGTCCTCGCCGCTAAGCCAGTCGGGGAGATCACCTTCACCGGAGGCTACCGCCGGGACGGATTCCGCTGCCTCGGCACGCAGCCAATCGGGCAGTCCACTATCCACAGCAGGAGCTGCGAGTTCGGGAGAGACCTCTTCGTCCTTGCCGCTAAACCAGTCGGAAACACCGTTCTCGTCAGCATCGATCTCATCTGTATCCAATATAAACTTCGAGGCCCACCCGGATGGCTTCTCCTTTTCAGGCTCAGGTTCAGAAATATCTTGGTCATCTTGCTGATTTTCTTGATGAAGGTCGCGAATGCGTTGCAACCAGTCATCATCTTCGGGGGAAGATAATTCACCCTCGAAGGGAGTCACGGACTTAGTTCGGGGTGGGATGCCTCTTTGGGGGTCAGATTCATCCCGAAGGCGCGCCAGCCAGCCCAGTGCCTCGGATTCCTCTTCGGGGGATGGGTCACCCGCCGTCTCCGCGGGATCGTCCTCCTCTTCCCTCATCGAATTCAGCCAATCTGGCAGCCCCTCATCGGATTCGTGCGCGCTTCGAGCCTGCAATGGGGAGGCAGCCTCATCCGCTCGTGCTGACAGGCTCAACGGTTTCAAGCGCGCCGCACAAAACTGACAGACCTCCAGTTGGTCTGGGTTGGGTTTCCCACACATGGGACAACGGATTTCAGTCATAGTTTACGATTTCATAAGCAGCCGGGCGTTTGTAACCCTGACGCGGCTTTGCTCATAACCGAATGCCCGAAAAACGCGTCGATTAACGCGGGCGGCAGCCCGGTCTGCTTCATGATGGGTTAGATGGCACTCCGGATATGATCATTCATTAAGATTGCCTTTATATCCATGCCCGTGTCACGGGTATGGTCTTAATTCTGCTGTTGGTCTAATTTCTAGGTTACCAGGTGGTGGATAAGGCGGTGAAATGAACTTGTCCGGGTACTCTATTTGCATGATAATGTCCGACAGAGACTGTTGTCCAAAGATTTTATAGGCTTCTTTCCATGGGCTTTCTGGGTAAACCTTCTCTGGGTCTGAAACGTTAAATCGCCAAGGATGTGCAACCCCTACATAGTATTGTTGTTCAGAGAATCCTGCGAGAGGTCTAAGAAACATCAAATATCTATCCCCAATGTTTGGGGCAACATAGTTTTCATTTGTCTTTGCCTTTTCTATTTCTGCTCCAGTTTTTGGTATATCTGGTCCTAAGAAACCCTCTCGCTGGACTATGTAAATTGTATGCTCTCCATTGCCTTTTATGTACTGCTCTACCTTGACTTGGTAGACTTGTCCAACAACAAAGACATCTGGATCGCTTTTTGATACATCGTTAATATCACGAGCCATGTTTATTATGTTATCCGCCCGATTGACCCGCCCTACCATGATTAACGCGGAGTTGGCCACCAAGTCTTGCATAGAAGTCGCAACGATGAAACTGCCATCACCCTGGCCAGCCGAGACAGGCTCAGGTGATTGAATAAACTGCTGTGTTGGAGATAGAGACGACATTCCTCCACAAGCCGTTGCTATAATGGTGAGAAATAGCAAAGTTAGCATATGACTTGCATGAACATTCTGGGACAATTTTAGCCTCTTCACAAGAACATCCTTGGTGAAGTAAGTAATGTTAGGGATAGATTTGATCTACTAAGTCGATATCGGGCTGTTGTGGTGTGTAATAGATATTGGGGTCAGGATTGAATCCCATAAGCGCAATCATGCTACCTGAAAGATGTCCTATGCTCTGCCCATGACCTGTTTCATGACCAGCATAAGCATGATATTCATTAGTGGTATGGCTGTAATACGAATTTCCCCAAACCTCGTATTTGACCGTAGTAGTACCACTGCAGAATGGTTGAGCATAACCACCATACCCATCATCTGCGCTGTAGGTATTGAAGGTAGTAGGGCCACTGCTTGAAGAGTAAAAATAAATTTTCGTAGACACACCATTCCAATCGGATATTGCTGCCTCAAAAGCACTCCGCCACACACCTGGTTTCCATAAATTTCGCCCCCACTTGTAAGAAATCCACGTGTATGATCCAATATTATGGTGCCAACGGCAAGGCGGGATATCTACCTCAGTCAAGAAATTGTTCATCACTACGGGCAAATATATGTGGTGATTTTGGTTTTGATAAACATTGGACACTTTCTTCGGCAATTCAGCAGAACCTCTTGCTGTTGAATTGCCGAAGAAAGCTTGTATGAGAGCTACGCTGAGAACCACAAGCATGGTTGATGTTCTTATATGGTTTCGATTGAGTTTCATCGTCTCTTTCACTGAATCTGATACTGAATCCTAACACAAATTGGCATGCTTTGCCAGCTAACCCCCGTAAGGGCGGTCGCTGCCCATGAGAATTCGGATGCCAGTTGCGATAGTGCCGAGGGCTACACCTAGCAAGATACCCCGCGCCCCGCCAACAGCCCATACATCGACAACCCAGGTACGCAGCCAGCTAAACGCAGAGATGGACGCGAATTGCGGCACTGCACCGAGCAGGAGCACCAATACAATCCCCACAAAGACAGCGGAGAACACGGTCATCCGCCGCCCCAGCAGGCGGGCCGCAGCGTAAGTCAGGCTGACTGTCAACACGGCCATCAAACTGGTTTCAATCGGAAGTTGGATATTATCGAAAATCCAGAGAGTCTTTTGGAAATTAGGCTCCCCTCGAAGATAGATTCCTGAGATTTCGTAGATTCCTACGCCCAGGGTGAGCATCAAAGAAAGCAGCAGTACAAAGCTGTAACCTTCGTTTTTGCCTGTTTTTATTTTCCGCCAATGCACTGAGGTCAGGTTGGCAATACCTACCAGCATGGCAACCGCGGCCAATACCACTGCGCCTTTCAGGAAATAATCCCTCACGACGCCTAACATGGTAGGCCTGCCGGCCGCGTCGCTCCCGAAGAAATATCCCAGCAGCACAATCATGCCAAAGCTAATCGCAATTGCAGTAGAAAATGTCGCCTTGAATTTTAGCTTCACAACAGCCCCTTTAGAGTGTCGATGATGATCTGCTCGAACCCCAACACCTTAATGACGATGCCGCCCAGTATCGCTGCCACCAGAAGCCACCGGATTACGTCTTGAGCGCGCAAGCTGGCGGCGTGCATAGGGCCGGCCTGGACATAGGCTCCCCCGGCATACAATTCTTCCCCGATGAGGGGTTCGTGAGCGGTGGCGTAGAGAATCGCCTGGGCGGAGATATTGTCAGTGCCGGCCAATGTCAGGTTGCCGCCGCGTTCGCCCGCGTCGGTGAGCAGAGCAACTTCGCTGCCAAAACTGCCAGCCAGGATATTAGCAGCGGACTTTTCAGCGCTGGCTACTGGTAAGGCTCCCGCCGCGTAGGAAAAAGGTGTAAATCCAAGTAGCTGCCCGGCAGTAGGATCGTAGTGATCGATCATGCCAATATCCCGGTATGTGCCGCTCAACGTGTCCCGTGCCAGGATAGCCAACGCCGGGTCTCCGGTGGTGGCGATGGGGGGACTGTCACCCGCCGATGTCGACTGGGCCATGCGGCCTAACATGCTCAAACCCACAAAGGCAGCTGAACTCTTGGGGCCGGTGATATTGCCGCGGCCAATGCTGATATGTAAGCGAGAGCCAGACTCGACTGCCAGATCAATCGCCCGCCGTAATTTGGTGAAGGCGGGAATTGCGCGCAGATTCGCCCCGGGGCGGCTGCGTCTTGACGCGGCGGATATAATGATCAGGCCAAAGAATACGAGGATGAAAGCCAGGCCAATGAGACCAGATATGGTCACAGCGGGGTTACCTCCAGTTTGTTTGCCATATTGCGATGCTCGTTCATTATATCATCTCGTGATGCGTGATGCGTGATGCGTGATGCGTGATGCGTGAAATATGTTACCACGTTTCACGTTTCAAGCTTTACTCTTTTGCCGAAGAAAAGAAGAGAATGCCTGAATTTCTTCAGGGTCTTCCAAAAGATTGGCTAAAGCATCCAAATGACCTGCGGGTAAAATCTGATTTAGCAAGGGTTGACCCAAATAGACAGCCTGCGCACCCAGCAAGTTAAGCGGCCCTGTCGCTTCAAGCAGCGCAGCGACAATATCCTGCACCCCCCAACGGCAAAGTAAATCGGCCCAAACTTGCCAGATATGTTTATCTTCTTTCACAGGCCAAGTATAGCATAAATCCGTGGAGCGTGTTTTATAAATGAGCTATTCAAGTATAGCACGATTCTCTGATTCGCTGACCCGCCGACTCGCCGACCGCCGACCGCCGACCACCGACCACCGACCGCCGACCACCGACCGCCGACCACCGACCGCCGACCACCGACCGCCGACCACCGACCGCCGACTCGCTGACCACCGACCACCGAACGCCGACCGCTGACTCGCCGAACATCGACCGCCGACCGCCGAACATCGAATGAACACTTGCACCTAAACGCAAGTGCAGGTGTTCGATGCTGTTACGGGAAACCTGCTAAAGCTGGTTCAGAACATGTCGTAACATGCTTTCGCAGGTTTTTGATACCAGACCCCGAATTCATTCGGGGGGTCTCGCCGATCCGCCGACTCGCCGATCCGCCGACTCGCCGACTCGCTGACTCGCCGACTCGCCGACTCGCCAATCCGCTCCTTGCCTCACATCTATACTTCAGGGTAGAATGCTCCTACCAAATCCATGCCGAAAAAAAATTCTTTCCAGCCAAAACTGCCTCTGGCACTTATCCTGACACTTGCAATCATCTTGGGAGCCTGCGTTCGCCCTGCTGACTCCGACATTGAGCCGTGGCAGCCAGATGCGGGCGCGCTGACGCTTGTGCCCGCATCGGCAAACGAGAACCCTTACACTACGCGCCCTTCCGGGGATCCAATCCACACCCCCACGCCCGACGCCCCCCACCCCTTGCCCGGACTTCGCACTGCCGCCGAGCAATACATCGTCCAATCCGGCGATACACTGGGGCAAATCGCCGAACGTTACAGCGTCACCGTCGCGGGGATTGCAGAAGCCAGCAATATCGCCAACGTCAATATTTTAGAAGTGGGGCAAGAGCTTACCATCCCCGTTCCAGAGCCGGCGGTTACCGGCCCTGGTTTCAAGATCATCCCCGATTCCGAATTGGTAGCCGGCCCCGTCACGGCCTATTTTGACGCGGCCGACTTCGTCTACAGCCAAAACGGCTACCTGGTGCGCTATCAGGAAGAAGTGGATGGACAGGCACTCTCAGGCTACCAAATTGTCCAGCGCGTGGCGCAAGATTATTCCGTCAACCCGCGGCTGCTGCTGGCGGTGCTCGAATATCAAAGCGGGTGGGTCACCAACGCCAATCCGCGCACGTCGACGCTGAAATACCCCCTGGGCTGGCAGGATTCCCTGCAGGAGGGACTCTACAAACAATTGGCCTGGGCAGCCAACACCATCAATCGCGGCTATTACCTGTGGCGGGCCAACGCGGTGGCTGCCTGGGTGCTGACCGATGGAGCCACCGTGCCGGTCAACCCCACCATCAACGCCGGCACCGCCGGGATGCAACACTTTTTTGCCCAATTATACGGACGCCAGATTTGGGAAAAGACTGTCACCGAAGAAGGCATCTTCGCTGTTTATAACGATTTGTTCGGCTACCCATTCGACTACGCTTACGAACCTGTTCTGCCCCCCCACCTGGCACAGCCTGCCATGCAGCTTCCTTTCGAGCTGGGCATCGAATGGGCCTTCACCGGTGGCCCGCACGGCGGCTGGGGCAGCGGATCTGGCTGGGCGGGCCTCGATTTTGCCCCTTACACGGATACCCCCCTGGGATGCACCATCAACGACGCGTGGGTGGTTGCTGTGGCCGATGGGCTGATCGTCCGCGCGGAGAACGGCGCGGTGGTGCAAGACCTGGACAGCGACGGACGCGAGCAAACCGGATGGACGGTACTCTTCATGCACATCGAAGCCCGCGACCGCGTCCAGGTTGGAACCCACCTGCGGGCCGGAGAGCGCATCGGCCACCCATCCTGCGAAGGCGGCTTTTCCGATGGCACCCACGTCCACATCGCCCGGCGGTATAATGGGGAATGGATTCCCGCAGACCAAAGCATACCCTTTGTCCTCGATGGGTGGACATCTACCGGCGCAGGCCTCGAATACGATGGCTTCCTCCAAAAAGGAGCTATAAGCATCGAGGCCTGGAACGGCAGCACCCCCGAAAACGCCATCCACCGCTAACGTGAAACGCATACTCCCTTTTGCTCTGATTTTACTGGCACTTGCAAGCTGCAATATGCCCACCAGCGGCTTGCCGGTTTTCATCGCGCCTTCAGAGGCGGAAAAGGCGGCCACCCCAAACTGGGCCGCCACCCTGGAAGCTGCGATTCCACCCACAGCGAATCCTGGTCCCGAGGCAACCAGCCTGGAATTGCCGGTTGATCCTGCTACCGGGGGTACAGCCACCCCCACCCCAACTCCCATCAGCATCGGCCCCTTCCTATATTACTCTCAGGCCGGCGACACGCTCGAGACAATATCCGTCCGCTTCGGCGTCTCTGCCGGTGAAATCTCATCCCCCGAACCCATTCCCCAACAAGGATTCATCAACCCTAACCAGTTGCTGATCATCCCCAACCGCCTCTCGAACACCACGCTGTCCACGCATATACTGCCCGATAGCGAGTTTGTTTATTCCCCCTCCGCCATCAATTTCGATGTAATAGATTACGTAAAAAACGCCGGCGGTTATCTGGATGGCTACCACGAATACCTGGGCAG
>JBDRGC010000327.1:0-2015 GCA_043818215.1 Chloroflexota bacterium
AAAAGCAAGATGGGCACACAGTCCGCAAAGCGCATGAACAGGGTCACATCGGGGCAGTCGGTGAGGATGGCATCTGCCTCGAGATAGGGCATATCCGGCGGGCGGGGGGCCTGGGCGCAAACCACCTCGGCGCTGTGTACCTGCCAGACATCATACAAAGAGGCCGGATCGCGCCCCACGGCCCGAAACGCATGCACCCGATTTTGCTCCACCCGCTGGCTGTCATCGCCGAGCGAGCCACCCATATTGAGTGACTCCCACGGTTTGGGGCTGACCCCGCCATGCCGGGTGAACAGCGCGTGGGTGATGGCGGGGTGGTCGAGGTTCTTGAAGGTGTAGTAACGAATGGGGCCGTTGTTGTGGAAGGGCATTTTAGTGGAGGGCAGAGGGGAGAGGGCGAGAGGCAAGAGGCAAGAGGCAAGAGGCGAGAGGCGAGAGGCAAGTGGTTGGTGGCGGATGGCGGATGGGGGATGGCGAGAAATTTCTCCGCTCCACGCTCCACGCATCACGTTTCACGCATCACGTCTTCACGCTTCACGCTTCACGACTCTGGCTGTCAACAACTGGCGAGCATCAACCATGGTCTCCTCTACCAGGGGGTAGCCGAACCAGGCTGTGGCGAAGCCGAACAGAAAGCCGGTCAGGGTACGCAGGACGGGGGTGCTCTCACGATAGGTCAAAAATCCAAGGTAGGGCTGCAAAAAATCGAGAAGCGGATCCGCAATTATTTGGCTGATCAACTGGCTAACTCCATCCAGACCAACGGGGACAAGCCCTATCAGCAGCCAAAGCCAAATCGGCAGGGGTTTGATCCGCCGCCCGGTGAGGCCGAAGAGCAGGCCAAAGAACAAAATTGCTCCGTAGATAGCCACATCACGCTGGCAGAGAGCCACCTTGTATCCAATCGAATCCGTTCCAATAAAACTGCGCGCCGCAATCAAGCCTTGCTCATCGAGGCCGGTTGCCTCGTGAAAGGTCAGATATCCTTCGAGTCCTGCGGATTCACGCGGGTAAACCGGCTGCTCGCCGAAGAGGAACCAGGAACGAAATGCTAATTGATGGCACAACCCACTGTAGACACGATAGATCGCGATGGCTGGCGTTGTGGCGTCGACTTTCATCAAAACCGGGGCCAGGAAAGGCAATCCCACGTACAGGAACACAAATAAATTGAACACTAACAAATAATGCCGCGATATCCAATAAGAGAAACGCTCACCTTTGGGAATATCGCGCCCACTCAGGGTCTGTTTTTTATGCTCGGCATCAATTTTTTCGAGATGCTGTTTTCCGTCCTGGGCAGCCCCCAGGGTCATGGCTAACTTGGGACGGTCAAAGGGAGCATTAAGGGTATATGGCCCAACCTTGACCACCGGAATATCAAATCCGTAGGTTTTCAGCAAATCGGAGTCGTTGTCAATATCTACTACCGTCAGGCGATGGGGGTATTGATCCTGCAAAGCGACCAAATCTTGTTTAGCTTGCTCGCATAGACGGCAGTCCGCCCGGCTGAATAATGTTATTGTTAGCAAATTGAATCTCCTACAAGTGAGGGTAGAGGGTAGAGGGTGGGGGGTTCAAAAGAAGAGCATTAGGCCGACTATAATGAGCAGTATGCCCATAACGATTTCGGTATAGTGTATCAACTTGCCGTAACGCCTCAGGATGGCAGTCACCCAGCCAATGCCCAGGGCAGCTAGCAAGAAAGGAATCGCCAACCCGGCAGAGTAAGCGGTGAGCAAAATGACTCCCTGCGAGATGGAACCGCTGCTCAACGAGAGAGTCAAGATGGCGCCCAAGACCGGGCCAACGCAGGGCGACCATCCCGCTGAGAAGAACACGCCCATCAACGCCGAAGAGATATAACCCCGCTGGCGGTCGGGCTGAGATTGGGGACGCAGATCGTAATCGAGGAATGTGATGCGAATGATGCGGGTCATGTGCAGGCCGAAGATGACAATCACAATGCCGCCAATCTTGGTCAGCCAGATGCGCAAATCATACATCAGGCCGCC
>JBDRGC010000328.1:0-9456 GCA_043818215.1 Chloroflexota bacterium
CACCAGCGATCTCGGTGGTGATGATGGCAGCGTCGTTGAGCAGCTTCGCTCCCATATTCTCGACGGGATCTATTAGTTCAACGTCCTTGGCAACGGTTACACAATCGTGGGTGATGGTGGGGCTGCCGAATTTTCGGTCCAGAGCTACATTGCGGCCTTTAGGGCCAAGGGTGGTGGCGACGGCCTTCGCCAGAGTGTCAACGCCCTTAATCAGGTAGCGGCGTGCCTCGTCAGAAAAGACTAATTGCTTTGCCATTGATTAAACTCCTTTAGGTTATATTATTGAGAATTAATGCGTTTAGGATTTACGCATCTATTACAGAAAACGCTGGTTGAGCCTGGCGCTTGTACTAAGTGTGCCGAAGTGAAACCATAGTTTTCGGCACCAGTTCGTTGGTTTCGATCGCGAAGCACTCAACCGACGAACTGCGTAAGTCCTAGCGTTGTTACTCGACGATTGCCAGGATGTCGCTTTCGCGCAAAACGAGAACTTTCTCGCCATCCAGCTTGATCTCTGTACCGCCGTACTTGGCATACATAACCGTGTCGCCAACTTTGACGTCCATTTCGACGCGCTCGCCAGCGTCATTGCGGGCACCAGGGCCAACTGCCAAGATTTCACCCTTTTGGGGTTTTTCTTTGGCGGTGTCGGGCAGCATAATGCCGCCAGCAGTTATATCGTCCTGCTCGATCGGTTTGACAACAACACGATCACCGAGGGGTTTGAGAGAAAAAGACATATTAAGCCTCCTGCACTTTCTTGTATAGTGTCAAAGTATCATCTCAATAGATGAGGAAGTCGAGAGTTTTGACCCCGACACCCCTTTTTTTTCGAGAAGATACAGGTCAATTTCTTAGCACTCGCCAAAACCGAGTGCTAAACAGCTAAGCAAATAATAACTAGATTCTCAACGGAAGTCAAGGGAAACAATATAGGATATCAGGGATTCTAACAAAATTCTGATATTGGGGCTTAGGGGCTAGGGACTAGGTGACTAGGGATTAGGAAACTAGGAATCCGGAGAGCAGGAAAACACTAATCCGGGATATAATCTGCTCCCTGATCTCATCCTGCCGCAGACGCTTTGCGTGACGGCATGACCGTGTTGATTATATTTTGGGCAGACACACAACGATTCGTGTCTTCCGTAATCATCCTTAAGGGATTATACTTGCCACTTGGTTTTAAGCGATTAACGCGTATTTTTACGCGCAATTCAAGGTGTCTTCTCAAAAAGACAGGCTTACAGGGGTTCACCCCTCATTTCCGTCTTTTAGGATGATGCCAATTTACGAATGGAGTAAAAAAAGATGACACGAAAAATCAAAACTCTTGACGGCATCGAGGCCGTTGCCTCTGTTGCTCACAAGATAAACGAAGTGATCGCAATTTACCCGATCACTCCTTCTTCCGGGATGGGTGAATTGGCCGATGCTTATTCTGCAAAAGGTGAAGCCAATATTTGGGGTACTATTCCGTTGGTGGTAGAAATGCAGTCTGAGGGCGGCGCATCTGGGGCATTACACGGTGCCTTGCAAACCGGCGCGCTGTCGACCACATTCACGGCCTCGCAGGGGTTGCTGCTGATGCTCCCCAATATGTATAAGATTGCCGGTGAGCTGACTCCTACCGTGTTCCACGTTTCAGCCCGCTCGTTAGCCGCGCAAGCTCTGTCTATCTTCGGAGATCATTCCGATGTGATGGCTGCCCGGGCGACGGGTTGGGGCCTGCTCAGTTCCGGCTCGGTGCAGGAGGCCCACGACTTCACCCTGTTTTCTCAGGCTGCCAGTCTGGAGTCGCGAGTGCCGTTCGTGCATTTCTTCGAGGGCTTCCGCGTCTCGCATGAGGTCAACAAGATCGAGATGCTCGGTGAAGATGATCTGAAAGCCATGATCGACAACGACTTGGTGCGCGCCCACCGTGCCCGCGCCCTCACACCTGATCGCCCTGTGCTGCGCGGTACCGCCCAGAATCCGGATGTATTCTTCCAGGCTCGCGAGACTGTCAATCCCTACTACGATGCTTGCCCGGAGATCGTCCAAAAAGCGATGGACAAATTCGCCAAATTGGTCGGACGGGAATACCACTTGTTCGATTATGTCGGCGCTCCCGATGCTGAACGCGTCATCGTGGTGATGGGCGCGGGTGGTGAAACTGCGGAGGAAACAGCCAATTATCTGAATGAGAGTGGTGAGAAAGTCGGTGTCGTCAGAGTACGCCTGTACCGGCCATTCTCCATCAAACACCTTATGGAGGCTCTGCCCTCCACCGTGAAAGTGATTGCTGCTCTGGACCGCACCAAGGAACCCGGGGCAATTGGAGAACCGCTATACCAGGATGTGATCACCGCCATCCACGAGGCCATGACAGAGGGTATCGCTCCATTCGAGACCGCGCCGCGCGTGATCGGTGGCCGCTATGGTCTTTCTTCGAAGGAATTCACCCCCGCAATGGTCAAAGGTGTCTTCGATGAAATGCCGAAAGACAAACCCAAGAACCACTTCACCGTGGGTATCTTCGACGATGTCGCCCACACCAGCATCGACTACGATCCTGCCTTCTCCATCGAGGGTGAGAAAACCATCCGGGCGGTCTTCTTCGGGCTGGGAGCCGACGGGACCGTGGGCGCCAACAAGAATTCTATCAAGATCATCGGCGAGGAAACCGAGAATTTCGCCCAGGGTTATTTTGTTTACGACTCCAAGAAATCCGGCGCTAAGACAGTATCTCACCTGCGCTTTGGCCCCGACCCCATCCGGGCGCCTTATCTGGTCAGCCAGGCGAACTTTGTGGCCTGCCATCAATTCAATTTCATCGAGCAGGTCGATATGCTCAAGTATGCCTCACCGGGAGCAGTCTTCCTGCTTAATAGTCTCTACGGCCCCGATGAAGTTTGGGATCACCTTCCCAAGGAAGTTCAGGCCGCGATCATCGAAAAAGGCCTGAAATTCTACGTGATCGATGCCTACGATGTCGCTAAAGAGACCGGCATGGGAAGCCGCATCAACACTATCATGCAGACCTGTTTCTTCGCTATCAGCGGTGTTCTTCCCCCTGAGCAGGCTATCACTGCTATCAAAGACGCCATCAAGAAGACTTACGGCAAACGTGGCGAGGCTGTGGTACAGCAGAACTTCGCGGCTGTGGATCAGGCTATCGAAAACCTTCACAAAGTCGAAGTGCCAGGCAAGGTTACCAGCAAACTAACCCGCCGGGATCCCGTACCTGCCGCAGCTCCCGAATTTGTGCGCCAGGTTTTGGGCGCCATTATCAGCGATCAGGGCGATGATCTGCCCGTCAGCGCATTTGCTGCGGATGGCACTTTCCCAACCGCGACGACTCAATGGGAAAAGCGCAACGTGGCTCTGGAAATCCCAGTTTGGGAGCCAGACTTGTGCATCCAGTGCGGTAAATGTTCCATTGTTTGCCCCCATGCAGCCATTCGGCAAAATGTGTATGATCCTGCTCACCTGGAAAATGCGCCCGAGACTTTCAAATTTGCTGAGTCTCGTTTCCGCGAATTCCCCGATTGGAAGTTCAGTATTCAGAACGCACCCGAGGACTGCACCGGATGCGGTCTATGTGTAGAAGCCTGTCCCACCATAGACAAGGAAAATCCCGAACGCAAAGCCATCAATATGGCACCGCAACCGCCCCTGCGCGAGCAGGAAAATGAAAACTGGGAATTTTTCCGCAACCTGCCTGAGGCTGATCGCACTAAGATCAAGTTGGGCACGCTCAAGAATTCCCAATTGCTGCAACCTCTGTTCGAGTTCTCCGGAGCCTGCGCTGGTTGTGGCGAAACCCCTTATATCAAACTGGCAAGTCAATTATTCGGCGACCGCATGATTATCGCCAATGCAACCGGCTGCTCGAGCATCTACGGCGGTAACCTGCCGACCACGCCCTACGCAGTCAACAAAGACGGCCGCGGCCCGACATGGTCCAACTCCTTGTTCGAGGATAATGCTGAGTTCGGCATGGGCATGCGCTTGACCATCGACAAGCACACTGAGTATGCCCGCGAGCTGCTCCCGCAATTGGCTGGTATAGTCGGTGAACAATTGGTAGACGAAGTACTCGCTGCCGATATGTCTGACGAGGCCGGCATTCAGGCCCAACGCGAGCGCGTCGAGATTCTCAAGCAGCGGCTGGCAGGCAATGACGATCCAAAAGCAAAGGATCTGCTCAGTCTTGCAGACATGCTAGTCAAGAAGAGCGTGTGGATCATCGGTGGTGATGGCTGGGCTTATGACATCGGCTATGGCGGTTTGGATCACGTACTGGCCTCCGGGCGCAACGTGAATGTGCTGGTTCTGGATACGCAGGTTTACTCTAACACCGGCGGGCAATCATCCAAAGCCACCCCGCGGGCAGCGGTTGCCAAGTTCGCGGCCAAAGGTAAAGACTCCCCAAGGAAAGACCTTGGCATGATTGCCATGACTTATGGTTATATTTACGTAGCTCAGGTTGCCATGGGAGCCAAAGACACGCAAACTCTGCGGGCCTTCATCGAAGCCGAGGCCTACGAGGGACCATCCCTGATCCTGGCTTACAGCCCCTGCATTGCTCACGGTATTGATATGAGCAAAGGTTTGGAGCAGCAAAAGCTGGCCGTGAATTCAGGTCTGTGGCCGCTTTATCGCTACAACCCCGAACTAGCCGCTCAAGGCAAGAATCCGCTGAAGCTGGACTCCAAGGCTCCGAGTGTTCCGCTATCGGAATATGCCTACAATGAGACCCGCTACCGGATGCTTTTACAGAGCGATGAAAGCCGAGCAGAAATGCTGATGAAACTGGCGCAGGAAGATGTGAACTCTCGCTGGCGAATGTACGAACAAATGGCTGCCGCCAAGTACGGCAACAACGAGTAAATAGCGCAAGCAGTATCATCTCAATACCCATAGGGCACTATAGCAAATAGGGGATGCCCCTCTCCCCTCCTCTTTGAGAAAATACCGCAAGCAAAACAAAAAAAGGGACGTTCGATTGAACGTCCCTTTTTCGTTGTAATGCAGGCTGTGTCTAAATTATAAGGGTTTTGGTTCCACTAGAACCAAGAATCCAAATTAATCTCAATAATTCCGTAAATGAACATCGGGGAACTAACTCGCAGCAGGGGACGGCGCACCCTTCTTGTGGCGATATACAATCCTTCCCCGCTTTAGATCGTACGGGGATATTTCTACACGGACACGATCCCCTAACAAAATACGAATGTAATACTTGCGCATTTTACCGGATAGATAAGCCAGAACTTCGTGGTCGTTATCCAGGCGCACCCGGAATTGTGTCCCCGGCAACGCTTCGATTACCATACCTTCGACCTGGATCTTGCCTTCATCTTTAGCCATGAACACCTCTGGAATGTAAGGCACTGCAATCAGTACCCTTGAGAAAATTCCTTTACCTGTCTACTTTGACAATGTCAAGTTAGTTGGTAGTGGCGCACGAGAGTGCATCGTCCGGCACAAGGGACACTCTCGTGTCCCACTACAAACCTTCCTCGCCCGATTCGTGTCATCTCAATACCCATAGGGCACTATAGTGCCCTATGGGCATTATAACAAATGGGGGAAAATGGGGGGTTGTTAAATGCGCCTGCTACGCATTTCGCAGCCCCTTCACCATTTATTTTTGAGATGATACCCGGATTCTGTGAAACTTGACACTACCAAACTACTTAGAATCAGGATTTCGTTTGTATCGACGGATCGCCTTTTTCTTCTGAATACGGCGCAGTTCGCTCTTGGAAACAAACCAACGTTTGCGTCGCACGGTGCTCAACACACCACTCTTAGCGACTTTTTTACGAAAACGTCGCAACAACTGTTCTGGCGACTCATTCGGACGTGACTCTACTGTGTGCAAAACTATCACCTCCTTGGCTCACGTGAGTATAAATATATCCTTCTGATATGAAAGGCGATTTTGAAAATCGCCCCACGAAAGAAGGGTGGCGGGTTAAAATAAAAACCCGGCCTGCGCTCGCGATAGCAGCCGAGTAAGATAATCTGTGCAGATGTTTTCTATGCTCACTCGATCAATTCGATATGCACACTCCTGTTACCAGCAGCAACACACAATATTCGTAGGCTCGCGAACGTGAGGGCAATTATATCGCAAGGCTGCACGCCTTGTCAATTAAACAAAACAAGTGGGCGCGCTAATATTGTCAGAAGGCCCTGCTGAACCTCCCGCGGGTGTCTATCCCTGTAGCAATTCCCGGTTTAGCTGGCAAAGTAGCCGAGACCCTTCGACACACTCAAGACAGGTTTCCACACCTGCCCTCCCGAAGGACACATCTGCACTCCCGGAAGATCGCCGGGATGGGTATGCGTGCAGCGCAAGTGTCAGAACGATGCTCTGTGCCAAGATGGTATGGCGGACGGTGCCAGGGTATATCGCTGCTGCGGGCATGATAAACCCTGCGGGTATGATAAGGGTTAGGGTGAGGGAAAATGTGCGGTAGAAAAGTTGGTTGTACCGATCATCGACAAGAAAGCCTCCACCACCTGCGGATCGAAGTGTACCCTGGATTGCCCGCGGATGTATTCTATAACCTTCTCCTCGTCCCAGGCCTCCCGGTAAGGGCGGTCTGAGTTCAACGCATCCCATACATCTACGATGGCAAATATGCGAGCCGTCAAGGGGATTTCTTCCCCGCGTAGACCCTGCGGGTAGCCGCTGCCATCCCACTTCTCGTGGTGGCTGTAGGGAATATCCAGTGCGGGACGCAGATAGGCAATAGGCATCAGCATGTCGCGGGCATAGACCGGGTGTTGGTGCATGATATCCAACTCTTCGTCGTCGAGCGGGCCGGGATTATTCAATATACTATCGGGAACCCCCATTTTACCAATATCATGCAGCAGGGCACCCCGGCGGATGTGTGCAATTTCTTCTTTGCCCACATCCATAAATTTTGCCAGACGCATCGTCATCTCGGTGACGCGCCGGCTGTGGCCCTCTGTTTCCATATCGCGCAATTCCAGAGCCTTGGCCCATCCCTCCAGGGTGGAGTCGTATGCCAGGGCGAGATCGATGTTGGAACGCTGCAAGCTGTCAAACAGGGTAACGTTGTCTATGGCTATAGCGGCTTGGGTGGCCAGGGTTTCCATAAAGTCCAGCCATTCTTGGTCGGGGTTGAGGGGAGTGCGGTTAAGGAGTTCGAGCACACCTTTGATCTGGCCTCTGGCAATCAGCGGCACGCCGTAATAGGCGCTGAAACCTTTCGATTGCAATTTTAAGATTGCGGATTGCGGAATATCCGAAATCTGTGCTCCGAAATCTGGAATGGGGATGGTGCGGCGTTGGAGCGCCGCGCGGCCGGCACAGCCCTCGCCCAGGCGCAGGTGGGTATGTTGGGGGAAATCCGTGTGGAAGCCGCTGCCAGCAGCGTATTCGAGGGTCTGGATATGCGGGTTGAGCAGCAGCACAGCGGCAGCATCCACGCCCAGTTGGGTGATGACTTGCCCAATCAAGACATCGAGGGTAATGCGCAGATCGATGCTGGCCGAGATGGTCATGTCGATGGTGTGCAAAGCTCCCAGAAAGGCCAACTGGCGCTGGATTTTCTCCTCAGCCTGTTTGCGCTTGGTGATGTCGCGCCCAAAGCTGACAGTGCCAATAACCTGGTCTGCTTTCAGGATGGGAGCAGTATTGACAGATAAAGCGAGAGTGCCCCCATCATATTTTTTTACCCCAACTTCGTATTGCTGGGGTTCTCCCTTCAAGGTTCTTTGGAAGACATCCATTACATGTGGCAAGTCTTTTCTTCCGATGAGCGGCGCGAAGGATTTGCCCCGCCAATCATCGAACCGGTGACCGCTGAGTTCCTCGGAGCGCTGATTGAAGAAAGTTAAATTCCCATCTGTGTCCAGGGTCCAGATCATATCGTTGGACTGTTCAATCATGATCCGATATTTCTGTTCAGATTCCCGCAACGCCGTCTCCGCCCGCAACCGCTTGGTTACATCGTGCTTGATGGCGATGAAATTCATGATGGCTCCAGATTCGTCGAAAACCGGCGCTATATTCATCTCCTCATGGTAGAGTTCGCCAGACTTTCTCTGGTTGGTCAGCGAGCCGCGCCAGACCTCACCGGCCAGAATGGTCTGCCACATCTCACGGAAGAAAGCTTCGTCGTGTTCACCGGATTTGAGAATGCGCAGGTTTTGGCCGAGGGCCTCGTCCTGGCTGTAGCCGGTGATATGCTCGAAAGCCGGGTTTACGTACTCGATTTCCCCTTGAAGGTCTGTGATCACGACCGCCTCAGCCGCCTGTTCGATGGCCTGATTCAAGCGGCGCAGTTCCGCGTTGCGGGCGACAATTTCCCCAAACAGCCGGGCTTTCTCGATGGTGACGGCTGCGTGGCTGGCAAAGGCCAGGGCTAACTCGGCGTCTTCAGGTTGGTAGAAGTCCGGCTCCACCTTGTCGGCGGTCAACATGCCGATGACCCGATCCTGGATCAGCAGCGGCACTCCCATCCAGGAATGGGTGGTTGCCAGATCGAGGGTCAGGCCGCTGGCTTCAATGGACTGGAGCCAGCGCGGGTCGTCGGCGACCGAAGCGATGATCAGAGGGTGCCGGGTCTCGACTACCTCCCGGTTGAGCAGCGCAATGTCGAGGTTAAAGTGGGTGTTGAGCACCCGCTCAGGTTCTTCGAAACCCCGCACGGCGGCTATGCTCATTTGTTCATTTTCGAGCAGCAGGATGGAACTGCTGTCGAAGGCGATGACTCGCTCCATACGGGAGAGCACCAGATCGAGCGCGGCGTTCAAATCGGGGGCGGTGTTCAACTCGCGGGCGATCTCGCTCAGGGTGTCTGAGAGCCGCCGGGCCTGACGTTCTGCCTCGAAAAGACGGGCGTTTTCCAATACCTGAGCGGCGGCGGCGACTGCGCTGGCGGCCAGGTCTACCTCCTCGCTGCTGAACTCGCGCCGCTCGACAGCATCCAGCCCCAGGGTGCCCACCATTTGGCCGCGCACCATCAGCGGCAGGATCAGCATCGAAACGGTGCCGCGCTGCCGCATCAGGTCGTGAATGGCGGCCATGCGGGGGTCATGCTGGGTGTCTGCCACGGCCAGGGGGGCTTTATGCTCTATGACGTATTGCGTGACGAAGTTGCCTTCGACAGGAATCACTACATCCAGGGCGCTAGGGCGTCCCTCAGCCAAATACTCAGCCACGACGACGGAGATCGTGCGGGCCTCGTTCAGCAGGGCCGCGGCTGCCTGGGGTAGGTCGAGGGCCAGGGCTAGTTCGCGGCAGGTGGTTTCCAGCACCGCTTTCGGCTCCAGGGTCGTGCTGGCAGCCGCGATGATCCGGTTGAGCAGCGCAATGTCGAGGTTAAAGTGGGTGTTGAGCACCCGCTCAGGTTCTTCGAAACCCCGCACGGCGGCTATGCTCATTTGTTCATTTTCGAGCAGCAGGATGGAACTGCTGTCGAAGGC
>JBDRGC010000329.1:0-4015 GCA_043818215.1 Chloroflexota bacterium
CTAATTTATCCTCAGATACTGTGATAGATCAAGACAGCATCCAACAGGCGGTAGAGAAGATCCTTTTGGCTGTCGGTGAAGACCCCACCCGAGAGGGCTTGCGGCTAACGCCGGAGCGCGTTGCGCGTTCTTATGCCGAACTTCTCGCGGGGTATAGTATGGACCCAACCGCTCTGCTGAACGATGCGCTCTTCGAAGTCACCTATGACGAGATGGTAATCGTTCGGGACATTGAATTTTACAGCTTGTGTGAACATCACATGATCCCGTTCATAGGACGTGCCCATGTGGCTTACATTCCGCGGGGACACGTGATCGGCTTGTCGAAAATCCCGCGCATCGTGGACATGTTTGCGCGTCGCTTGCAGGTCCAGGAACGCATGACGAGACAAATCGCCGACCTGCTTGACGAGTTGCTTCACCCACAGGGCGTGGCCGTTGTCGTAGAAGCACATCACCTATGTGCGATGATGCGCGGAGTGAAGAAACATGACGCCCGTATGACAACTTCAGCTATGCTGGGCGCTTTCCGCAATAGTCTGGCTACTCGACAGGAATTTCTGGACAATATCTCCAGAGGGGCAACTCCTCTGCGATTCTAGGCCTTGATTTGGTAGCCTCTCAATACCCATAGGGCACTATAGTATTTGGGGAAACAAGACTTCCGAAGTCTCCGTAAAGCCGCTGAGGACAAACGTTCCACTGTGAGACTTCGGAAGTCTTCCCTATGCGCTGCGGGAGCGTTCGATTTCAACCCCAACAGTGCGTGCAAACTTGATTGCATCGGGTTTTTCCACACGCACGCGCACCCTCTCCACCCCATTCACCCGCAGACACAAATCCGCAATATCAGCAGCCAATGCTTCCACGGTCAGGCGTTTGGCCTTTTCTGCGTGAGCGCGCAAATTTTCAGCGATAGTTTGATAATTGATGCAATCTTCGATATCATCTGTTTCCCCAGCTTTGCGTAGGTCTGCAAACAAGACGATGTTGATGAGAATGTCCTGAGGCCGCTCGCGCTCCCAGGGGTGTATGCCAATAATGCCGCGCACATGCAGATCGCTGATAATCACTTTATCCATAATGCGGCCTCCCGCTGCAACTCAACTATTCTAAGCAGTCAAGGTGCGACGCACTTGCAATCAATGCTCAAAAGAGAAGTTGCGATAAGTGCGTCGCACCTTGACCCTTTTTCTAACTTAATGACATTGTCTAAGCAGCCCGGATTCGAAACAGATTTTTGTAGGCAATAACCGCAATCGCCACATAGGCCAGCGTTTTGGGAATCATCAGCATTCCGATCTTGGGAAATTCTTGAACGAACAAAATCACCGGTATGAAGAAAGCATACGATGCCACGATCATCCAGCCGCACCAAATGAAGGCGCGATCTTTGTTCACGTACGCCTCTCGCAAAATCAGGTAAGCTGCGCCCAATCCTTGCAATATCAAAGGGACGTTTCGGTAAGTAGCTCAGGGCTGAGGGGGCATGGCAGCATTCCATTCGTTGACCGGGAGCATCATCATCACCATGCGCACCACCGCGGCAGTGAATAGTACAATCTCGAACCAGCCGTAGGTTTTGTTGAACCTCTGTCGCCAGATTGCCAGTACGAGCACGTAGAACACGGTGACGGTCACCGCTGTGGTCAGCGTACCCAGGCCGACGAGACGCATTGGCTGCCCGGCAATGCTTATTGTGCTTTCCGCTCCGCCCATTGCCAGGGCCAGGACACGGAATCCCACGTGGCCGGTATCGCCCAGAGCCAGCAGGGCAAAGGCGGCCACAAACAGGCGCGCCAGCGAGCGAACGTCATTATCCAGTCGGGGCAGGCGGCGCTGCATGGCGATGACCAGTATCCACATCACCGCCCGGTAGGTCAAGTTGAAGCCGGTTTCGAACCATGTACGGAACGCTTCAGGCTTTTTTTACTCCTTCAATCAATCTCACCTGCAATAAAATCCTCCACCATTTGCCGGGCCACATCGTCTGTGGACTGTTTGGGCGGCGATTTCATGAAGTAGGATGATGGAGCGATCTGCGGGCCGGACAGGCCGCGATCCAGGGCTAGTTTGGCGCAGCGCACCGCGTCGATTATCACTCCCGCAGAGTTGGGGGAATCCCAGACCTCTAATTTGAGTTCCAGGTTCAGGGGCACGTCTCCAAAGGCGCGACCCTCCATTCGGATACTACACCATTTGCGGTCGGTAAGCCAGGGCACGTAGTCGCTAGGGCCCACGTGGATATTTTCTTCCCCCAGGTCGTAGGGCAACTGGCTGGTGACAGCCTGGGTTTTGGATATCTTTTTGGACGCCAACCGGTCTCGGTCCAGCATATTGTAGAAATCCATATTGCCGCCGAAGTTGAGTTGGTAGGTACGGTCGATGTGGACGCCGCGGTCTTTGAATAGATTGGTCAGCACGCGGTGGACGATGGTGGCGCCGACCTGGCTTTTGATGTCATCGCCGATGATGGGCAGGCCGCGTTCCTCGAAGCGTTTGCCCCAGTATTCGGAGGTGGCAATGAAAACGGGAATCCCGTTGACGAGTGCGCACCCTGCATCCAACACTTGTTCCTCGTACCATTTGGTCGCCATCTCGGAACCGACCGGCATAAAGTTGATCACCACGTCGGTTTTCGTTTTTATTAATATACCGGCGATATCATCCGTAGGGCCAGCGGCTTTTTCCACTTTTTGGAGCAGGTATTTCCCCAGCCCGTCGTAGGTCATTCCCCGGTAGACGGGCACGTTAAGATGGGGGACATCGGCAAACCGGGTGGTGTTGTTGGGAGTCGCCTAAATCGCTTCGCTCAAGTCTTTGCCAACCTTGCTGGCGACCACGTCAAAAGCGGCTGTGAGTTCTATATCGCTGATATGGTATCCTCCCAGGGTCGCGTGCATCAGCCCTGGGATCTCGGTGTCGTCTGGGGCGTCTTTGTATTATTGCAAGCCTTGCACTAGAGCTGACACACAGTTGCCTACGCCGATGATTGCGACACGTACTTTATTGTTCTTTTTTGCCATGCTTTTTACCTCGTGTGGGTTTGATATTTAACGAACCGAATTATACCGTGCTATTGGGGCTTTTTCGGCGGATGTTTCGTGAGGAACCAGGGATCAGGGGCTAGGGATAAGTAGATCAGTAAATCAGTAGATCAGTAGATCAGTAAATCAGTAAATCAGTAAGTCAGTGGATCAGTGTTCTAGTTCCTGTTCCCTGATATACTGGTTTCCTGGTTTCCTGGTTTCCTGGTTTCCTGGTTTCCTGGTTTCCTGGTTTCCTGGTTTCCGACCCCCTATGGTAGAATGACTGGAATCTAAGACATAACTACAAAATCTTGCCAATGACCAAAAACTACACAAAATCCATCTCTAATCTTGCCCCACTACGCAACACCTCCGCCGGGGGACAATCTCGAATCTCTCGCCGCACTTTTCTCAAGCTCGCTGCCCTGGGACTCGGCGGGCTGGCGCTGCGTCCCTGGCGGCAGTTTTTCGATCTGCCCGATTTCCCCCAGTCCGAGCGACTAGGCCGGGTGTGCGAGGGGAAAGTCGATCTCAAGTCCAAACCCGATTATGACAGTCCATCCGTGGGGACGCTGTTTCAGGACGCCGTGGTTCCCTGGCTGCAAGAAACTGTCGGACGCTGGCCGTGGCGCAACAATCAGCGTTGGGTGGAGACTCCCGATGGTTATATCTGGTCGCCTTACCTTCAACCGGTGGAGAATCACCCTGCCGAACCCGTGGACGCGCTGCCCCAACTGGGAGATGAACCCGGTATGTGGGTGGAGGTTTGTGCCCCTTATGTGGACGCTGTGATTGCTAACCCTCCGGCCCGTTCTAGTTGGCTGCGTTACCGCCTGGAGAATAACCTGATCCCCCGCTTTTATTACAGTCAGATTTTTTGGTGTGACCAGATCAAGACCGAAGACGATGGCAGCGTCTGGTACCGCCTCAATGATCGCTATGGCAGCCCCGGAGATATTTTCTGGGCCAGAGCGGAGGCATTACGC
>JBDRGC010000330.1:0-6382 GCA_043818215.1 Chloroflexota bacterium
GCCGGGTGTTAGCCAGATGTTGGCCTTTTGTGTTTTGTCGAAGGGCCAGCAGAGCGGTCATATTGCCGCTCGGTTCGATCCGAAAGTCGATCAATTCGTCCTGTTCCTGATTTACTACCAGGACGATCACATGGGGTTCTAATTGAGCAGCGATACTTTCTTGAAACTGAGTAATCTGTTCTTCGATGCTTTTGGCGGTGCGCATGGTCTCTCCATTTTGGGCCTTAAAGCAAAAACGGCGTACCAGCCCGCTGCGCTTTACAAAAGTTAAGCACAGTGGGCCAGTACGCCAGTTCGGTTGTCAGGGGGGATTATACGGGCAAGTAAGTTATCTTGTCAAGAAAATGTGTAGGTGGTTTCTCCGCCGCCAATGGGAGATTTGTGCGATTTCTATCGGCAAGGTGGTGATTTGAGGGCCTGGATGCGGGAGATTCAGAGTCAGGTAATGACACTGACAACATACTGATACCGTGTCATCTTACCTTTGCCACAATTGCAAAACAGCATCCTGCGTTTCTTCGATTATTTGTTCAGGAGCGGGAGGCGAGATGGGCACAAAGGGGACCAGCATTTGTGCCCATTCTCGCCGGATGGTTTCCAACAGTTCGGGGGTGAAAAAATCGTTGGGGGTACGGAAGGCCACTTCCCGCACCTGGCATTTCCGAGCGACCAGTTCTGGCAAATTGACATCCCGAAAATCCGCTCGCCGAAAGATTTGCCACAGGTCATAGTAGTCGCGGCACGCACGGCTGGCTCCCCAGCCGCGGTTTTGGAGACGGGCCTGGCTTTGCAACAATGCGCGTAGTTTCTCTGCGGCAATCTCGGCCAAAGGATAGACGAACGTTGTGGCCTGATAGTCATCAGAATAGGCGTGCAGAACAGGGCACTCTTCCGGGTGTAGTACGATGGGTTCGTCTATGGTAATCTCCACTTTCAAACGGCACATAAGCCGTCTGTGGGTCGGGAATTGCACTCGCAGGGTATAGGCTGCCTGGTCGCCGGGATGAGGTTCTCTCAGGTGCAGTCTCTCCAGAAAAACCTGGAAGGGCCCTTGTCTTTGAAGTTCGGTTTCTGCCTGCCGGACGGCTGCTTGCATCAAGGCATCAATATCCGGTATGGCCCCGCTGCGGGTGGAATAGTCCAGGTCTTCCGAAAAACGATAATCCTGGAAGTACGCCTTACGCAAAGCGGTGCCGCCTTTGAGTACCAGCACGTCTGCCAATGCGGGTACACGGCTGACGCCCAGCAAAATGTAACTGATGGCATAGTCCTTCTCCAGAATCCATAAGGGAGTGTGGATTTCCTTCGCCAGACGGCGCAGGGTATCGTTAATCATGAGAAGCCTCCAGCAAGTTGTTGACCAGGTGCCACTGGGGAATGGAAATCCCCTTCGGGGAACGCCGCGGGTCCAGCAAATAACGGCTGTGGACGGGATATTCCAGCAGCGGGCGCAGCGTATCCGCATTGCCCCCCAAATTCTCTAGTATCCATCCCAACCGCTTGATGACGGCGACTACACCATATTGGAGAGCGTAGGACGTCAGACTGGGAATGTCCAGGCTGGTGTGGTGTGCCGCCAGGGTTTCGATGGCGAACGCAGTGCCGCCAAAACGTGCTGGATGGGCGACCATGTCCAATAATGTGCGTTCCGGGTCGGTGATGGGGACGCGATTCCAGCGGCTGACCCAGACATCTTGAAAGCCGAAGAAGTGCTTCACGGGGGTGTGAAAGAATTCGATTTCCACATCCAATGCCCGCCACACGGGGTGTCCTCGCGGGGCATAGGCTACTCCGTGCCGCATCTCCGGCGTGACCACTTTCTTTGGGGTAGATGCCTGCACCATCATCGGAATTTGGGTCGTCAGGCCGTGGTGTACCAGCGCAGACCAGTGGCTGATTGCAACCGGGGAGACCAACGCGGTTGCCAGGGCAAAGGGATGCTGCGGCGCATCGGCAAAAGGCGGCTGGAGGACATATACACCCCGCTTGAGACGGGCTATCCAGCCTGCACGTACCAGTTTGCTCAGTGTTTGGGGGACATTGCGCAGGGAAATACCCAGGGGTTTGGCCTGTTCGCGGGCCTGCTCCAGTGTGAAGATGGGGCCGTTGGCCTCGGCTACGGCGCGTATCAGGCGCATCCCCTGAGTTTGGGCGTAGGTAGTGGTCATGTGTATATTCTACTACGTAATTGTCCAATATGCGCAATTGCGCAGCAAGATATATCCATATCTCGGTTTGGGTTTGCCCGCAGAGCGTTCACTTTGGCCCGCCAGCCAAACTCGACTGGGCACATTTTCGGTTCATTTTAACCTCCGGTGGCAAGATACCCAAATATCTGCTATGGCGCGCCAGAGCTGGTCAAGCATCTTGTCTACCTCAATATTTTTAGTCTACACTAAATCCCCCGTATCGAGCACTAAACGCCCCTCTAAATAGATTTTATAATGATTTGTTTTCTGCCCCTATATATGGGATCAGATTGGGTATTTTTGTCTAAAAAACCACAATATGCTGGGTCAAATATTAAATCGTGATAATGCCTAATGACTATGCAATGGCCTTCTCCAGTGTATCACTAACCCACTGATTCAAACTCTTATCATCTCGTCTGGCCTGGACAACGAGTTTCCGGTGCATCGCTGACGAAATTCGCACGTTGAATTTACCGGAGAATGGCTTATCCGGTGTACGGCCCATTTCTTCACAGAATTTCAAGTATTCTTCGACCGAATCCCGGAAAGACTGTTCTAGTTCTTCAACGGACTGCCCTTGGAAAGTGATCACATCACGCAGATCAATCACCTCACCAAAGAAAATACCGGCGTCGTAGTCGAACTCTGCGGTTCCCTGGTATCCTTTGTACTCTAACACGGTACACCTCTCATACTTTACTGGGTAATGCCAGCTTCAACTAAAAACCTGCGAATTCTACGTACTGCGGACTTGTAGGCCTCTTTTTGCGGGTGGGGTTTGTGGAAAACCGCTACCACATCATTTAGCAAAACGCGCACCATCGAGCCACCGCCATAGGAAACATGTGCGCACAGAGCAGTAAGCAAAGCCTCCACATCCTCCCAGATGATATTGGCCCGGTCTGGCTTTGCAAAAATAGCGTTCAGATATATGGGGGTTACCAAATCAGTACCCCGCATCTATAGCGCCCCCGGTGCGACTCGAACGCACAACCGTCGGATTAGAAGTTGCAATGACTTAAGTCCATCCTGTAGTATCAGGGTTTACTGCGTCCGTACAGTCCACAAACTGAGACAGTTTTTGTCCAATGCGTCCACAGCGAGCACTGTTTCTACTCAGGTTGCACGTCGGTTGCACGCCGAAGAAAATAAAATCAACTGGATTGGCGATTTTTCGCCGATCATCCAACAAGGAATCAATCCCCTCAGATATTTGTGGGGATTTTGCTATTACCTGTACTCGGTTCGACTTCGTGCCTGAACACGGATAGTAATGGGTACAATACATCGTCACTGTGGTTATGATCCATCCGTGAGACTTCGATGTGGACATCAACAGCCGGTCAGCGATAAATTTATGACAACAGATGATCGTACGCTCCTAGAGTCATCTAACTGTACAATCAACTTCATACGATATATAATATCTTGGATTCAACTCTCAAGTGCAACCGGGTGATGGTTGAGAAATACCATCATAGGTGGAAGAAAGTCAAGACATTTTCTTGGTCTATTGTTCAAACGTTCTTTAATAAATATAATTTGCTCATCGGTGATTGTAGAGAAATCAGAGCCTTTCGGGAAATACTGCCTAATGAGACCATTTGTATTTTCATTGGTGCCTCGCTCCCAGGAGGCATAAGGATGAGCAAAATACACGTCTGCTTGAAGCTGTTGAGCAATCTCTTGATGGTTGGTAAACTCACTGCCATTATCGAAGGTGATGGTGCGTGTTTGGAGATTGTAGGGCTGCAACATCCGGACAATGGCTTTCTCGGTAGCAGCAGCTGTTCGGCGTTCGATCTTTTCCATCAAAGTTGCACTTACTAGTTGAATCTAAGGAGCGTTATTACGATGGTGTCAGGGGAAAGCAGTCAAACATTCCCCCTTTCAAGCAGAGGCGTAGTAATCTCCGGGATGGACGGGATTGGCAAGAGTACCCTGGTGCGAGTTGCCATGAAAGATTATCCATCATTGAAAGAAAACTTTCCAGATGGTGTTTTCTGGATAGACTGCCACGAAAGTGAGTACGAACAAATTATCCGGCAACTTGCTGACGAATTGGACATTGAACCTGCTTTACCGGTAGAAGCTGAACTGTGGCTACTCTTGCGGAGGGATTTGAGATGGAAAAAGGCACTGTTGGTCTTCGATGGGGTTGATTCGATCCATACCACCCAAAGACTGATGGAAATCTTTGGCAGCTCACGAAGCCGGTGCGTTTTCACGACCCAGCAAAGGCCATTCGAGGGAGAATTGCACCACAATCTTTTGAGCCATTTCACGGTAAAATCACTAACGGATGAGCAGGGGCTGGCCATGTTGATGAGGATGATGCTGGGCCAAATATCAAAGCGGCAGCAAGTAATCGTAAAGCAAATTATTACCCGGGTAGGCGGGTTGCCGCTGGCGATAGAGATACTGGCCCGGTTAGTACAGGCAACGGCGATCTCCTGGCAAGATTTATTGATCCAGATCACCAGTGCCCTTTGGAAACGTTGACCGATAAAGCCATGCTTACACGGAATGGCAGCGTGCAGGTTTGTTTCGACCTCATGTATGAATATCTGTTTGAAGTCCATCCACAGGCTGCGATGTGTTTCAAAGCATTAGGAACCTTTGCCCGGCCATCAGGCAGCGTGAGATTGTTATCCCGTATTGCGGGAATAGATATTCGCGATGACCCGATGGCACTCCAGACGCTGTCTCGTTACTCCTTGATCGATATTCGAATGGAAGCTGGACATCGGATCTGGAATACTCATATTCTTTATAAAGACTATGCCACGAAGAAACTCTTCGAAGATTCGGAGGAGACAATGAAGATGCGTAATGAATATTTGCAAACCTTGTCAGAGTGGTTGGTCGACTATTTGGAAACCACAGACCAGGAAGAATACAACAAGGTCTTCGATGGTGTTCTAGTAGCTCAAGATGACATTTTGAAAGCAATAGAGATCGCTATTGAAGAAAATAAGCTGGTGACAGCTTTGAAGATGCTGGTCGGTTCAGTTGCTAACTTGATGTTCTACGGTCAAAAGATGGGTGAATTAGATATAACCTTGAAAACCATTGAAGGAGGCTTGGCAAATATATCCAATGCGGATCAAGAAATGTTATCCACCTTGCTTACTGCCCGTCAACAGTTGGAAACTATCCATAACGAACTCAATGATGAAGTTCTCCGGTTGGAGAATGGATTGTCGGACGAGATTTCACCAGTCCAAATGGTTGAAATATACTTCGATCTGTTCACGCGCCACCTGGTATTAGGGAATTTGGAAGCTTGTGAAGTTGTTTTGAGTCAGGCAAATCAGGTATTGCTAGAGAGGCAGCCCGAAAACCTATCCGAACTACTGGCAATTCATCGTGGATTATCGACTTATCTGGCAGTTGCGCAGGATGGTGGAATTCTATCCGTAGACGCCTCTTCACAGCCGCTCAACGTTCTCGATTTGCCACAGTGGGCACATAAACGTCTGAAGTTGTTACAAAAGTTAGCGGATCGAGTTTTTGAGACCTATGGGATTGATCAGGACACCATCAAATCTAGCGCTGATTAATGTGGTTTACTAGGGATGCCGTGGTTTTTTCAACGGACAGTTCTTGTGAGTCCAGGTTTTCCTTGTCAGTTTGCTCGTCTGATACTGGTATGTGAGATAGATTTCGAAGCAGCTGGCTGAATCTCTGCATGAAAAATACTACTTGTATCTCGGTGTTGATTTCGGGCATATCGGTTTGATGGTCATCAGGTAAGTTATTCATTGGATCAGTCTCCTTTATGATTGGGTGTTGCTGGCGTGAACTCAGCTTATAGAAATCTGGAGACTTATACTGTGATCCAAACTCAATTTCATTCAAGTGGTACCGTAAACTTGGATTTTCATGCTCTTCACTGGAAGAATGTCATTGCATCATAATTTGGGTGATCAGGTCAGACCGAGACGGTTCTTCGCTGGCACCATGAGCTGGTACGTTTGAAATGGATGTATAAGCGGAAAAACAAAAGGGAAAGTGTCACAATCAACCACGTGTGCCCCGCCCTAGGGGTATGGGTGATTGTGTTTACATCTATATGCTGCTGATAAGACGGTGACCTGATGAGGGACGACAACGCTTTGAGAAAAAATTGTTTTCCCTCACAACCCCAACCGCCTCCGTTTAGCCTTCTTCGTATCAGCAACCATAGG
>JBDRGC010000331.1:0-6366 GCA_043818215.1 Chloroflexota bacterium
AACGTGAGGCGTGAAACGTGGTGCGTGAAACATGAGACGCACCCATGCACCAATGTACCGATGTACCAATGTACCAATTTACCAACATACCAATTTACCAATTTACCAACATACCAATGTACCAATGTACCAATGTACCAACGCACCAACAAAACGCACCAACAAAAACCTTGTCACCTGCCAGGTTCCATGCTAAAATCACTCCGCTTAGGGTGGGAGCTATACTGGTTTCGGACCTGTTTTGGCGAAAAGTGGGCAACCCCCACTTTTCTTTGTGTCTGGGATATTACCGCCTTCCGCCTGCTAATAATGGAGATAAGTGAGCAATGAAGAACGATTTTGAATTGGCCTTTAACGAGATATCGGAAAACAAAGGTCTGCCCAAAGAAGTGGTTCTCGAAGCCATAGAGGCGGCCATGGCTTCAGCCTATCGGCGGTCGGTCAATGCTTCGAATGCGCAACAAGTCGAAGCTAAGATCAATCCTGAAACTGGTAAAGTTAGTATCTTCGCAGAAAAAGAAGTTGTCGAAGATGTCCAAGACCAACGCACAGAGGTTATACTGGCAGAAGCCCAAAAGGTAGACCCTGAAGCTAACCTCGGCAGTATGGTCATGGCGGACAGCACACCCAGCAACTTTGGCCGTGTAGCTGCCCAAACAGCTCGCCAGGTCATCCAACAACGCATCCGAGAGGCTGAACGTCAGGCCCAATTCGACTACTACAGCAAACAAGTTGGCGAGATTGTCAATGGTATCGTGCAATCTGTAACCGCAAAAGGCGTCAGCTTGGGCATGGAACTGAAAGCCGAAGGGATTATGCCGCGCAATCAACAATTGCCGCGCGAGCATTTTCGCGTTCACGACCGCATACGTGCCCTGCTTTTCGAGATAAAAACAACCCCCCGCGGGCCGCAAATCATTCTCTCGCGCTCCCATCGTGACTTTCTGCGCCGCCTGCTGGAAAACGAGGTTCCTGAAATCTATCATGGCATGGTAGAAGTACGCTCCATTTCCCGCGAACCTGGCTACCGCTCCAAAGTGGCTGTAGCCGGTATGCAAGCGGGCGTGGACCCGGTTGGCGCGTGCGTAGGCATTCGCGGCGTACGTATTCAGGCCATTGTACGAGAACTGAACGACGAAAAAATCGACGTCATCGAGTGGAGTCCCGACCCCGCGATCTATATAGCTAAAGCGATCAGCCCTGCGCGAGTGCTCAGCGTATATTTAGATCAGAACACTAAAGGCCCGAAAACAGCAACTGTTATAGTGCCTGAGGATCAGCTCAGTCTGGCAATTGGCCGCGATGGACAAAACGCACGTTTAGCAGCCAAACTCACCGGCTGGCGAATTGATATCAAGAGCTTGCCTGAGGCTACTTCAGAGGTATTGTTCAAGTTGCACAAGAATCCTGAATACGCCCACTTCTACAAACAAGAGGAGGGTGTCATTCGTCAAATCGAAGCTATTTTGTCGAAGAAATCCGAGAGACGCCCCATCACACCCGAGGAATACTCCTTGATGGGCAGCTTTGTAGACCGCGTCGAGCAAGGCGTTGTCCAGCGCCGGCAGACCATCAAAAAAGAACACGGACAACGGCTCCAAGCGGCACAAGAGGCAGTTCCTGAGGCGGCTTACGAACTTCCAATATTTGCACTGGGGCTAACCAAGCGAGTCGCCAAATCACTAACGGAAGCCGAGTACACAAATGTTGGAGACTTGATGCTCCAGGTGTATTTCGATCCGGCCATCGTTCTCGAAGTAAGCGGCATCGGCGATAAAACGCTGGAAAAAATCAAAGCTACTTTCGAGGCATTGATACTCACAGTTCATGGGCCTGAGCCTGAAGAAAAAGAAGCTCCTGTCACTGAAGATGCGTCCCAAGAACCAGCAGCAGAAATTGCCGCTGAACCTGAAGTGGTTGAAAGTGAAGGAAAAGCTACCGAAGAGTTGACCATTGAGGAAAAAGTGGTTGCTGAAGCAGAGGTTGCAACCACCGATGGTGAGATAGAACTGGAAACACTGGGAGAAGCTGACGAGGCTGAAGAATTTCTCCAAACGAAGAAGAAGAAAAAGAAGTACGTCGATGTCGAGTACGACCCCGATCAAGACGTTATGATCTACAAGAAAAAACGCAAAGGCGTCACAAGCAGTTGGGAAAATTGGGAAGATGATTTAGATAGTTAGATCATTTGTGAAAACAGGTGTCGAAAAAAGACAAGAAAAAACGAAAACATATACCCCAGCGCACCTGCGTAGGCTGCCGCAAGGTGCAACCCAAGCGGTCATTGATTCGCATCGTGTGTACACCGGAAGGTGTTCAGGTAGACCCCAGCGGCAAGCTGGCAGGTCGTGGCGCTTACCTGCACGAACTACGCTCTTGTTGGGAGCAAGGAATGAAAGGTTCTCTGGCGCGTGCCCTGAGAACCGTAATACGCCCCGAAGATCAAAACCACCTGGCTGCGTTTATGGCATCCCTACCCCAAGAAACTCCGCCAGAGAGTAAATGAAGTATAGATGTTAAGATAATATTTTTAACTCTGCTTACCCGGATGTCATTGCGAGCGGAGCTTGCGGAGCGAAGCAATCTCATCCTTGGCGAGAGGGAGATCGCTTCGCCGGAAAGCGTCGGCTCGCGATGACACGCGGAGTCAAAATCTTTTTCTGAACATCTATACTTGTATCATCTCGAAAAAGAGAGGCGGTGGGCTGCAACGCATTTCACGTCCCACCTTCCCCCGGTTATTGGAGATACCATATATGAGTGAGAACGGCGAACTTTTGACAATAGAATTGCCCGGCAGCATCACCGTTCGTGAATTAGCGGGACAACTGAAGGCCAGCCCAATAGACATCATCAAGATTTTGATGGCTAATGGAGTGATGGCTAATATCAACCAGCAAATAGACTTCGATACCGCAGCTGTAGTGGCGGCCGAATTGGGTTACGAGGCCGCCCTGCTATCCTTTGATGCCGCCATCAATGAAGACACAAGCGAAATTCCGCTTTGGAAGCGGCTCATTGCAAAAGAAGACCAAGATCAATTGGTCAACCGTCCTCCTGTAGTCACAATACTAGGCCACGTCGACCACGGCAAGACCACCTTGTTGGATACCATTCGTCAGGCCCATGTAGTCGAAGGTGAAGCTGGCGGTATCACCCAGCATATTGGCGCATACCAGGTTCAACACGCGCAGCGTAGTATCAGCTTTCTCGACACTCCCGGCCATGCGGCATTCACCGCCATGAGAGCACGAGGTGCCCAGGGCGCCGATATTGTCGTGTTGGTAGTAGCCGCAGACGACGGTGTGATGCCGCAAACCAAAGAAGCCATTGCTCACGCCAAAGCTGCCCGCGTGCCGATCATTGTTGCTCTAAACAAGATGGACAAGAACAACGCAGACCCAGACCGGGCCAAGCAACAATTGGCTGAAGCAGGGCTGGTTCCCGATGAATGGGACGGCGAGACTATTATCGTTCCCATGTCTGCCACGGAAAGAGAAGGGTTGGACGACCTTTTGGAGGCTATTCTGCTGGTTGCCGATAACACAGAAATCCTTGCAAACCCACAAGGCAGCGTCTTTGGCACCGTTATCGAAGCACGCCGCGAGCGAGGTCGGGGTATTGTCGCCACACTGCTAATCCAGAACGGTACCCTCGAAGTCGGTAATATCGTAGTCACCGGGAAAGCATACGGGCGATTGCGAGCCATGTTCGACCACCGTGCCCGCCGAATCCGTAAGGCTGGCCCATCCACACCAGTATACGTGATGGGCTTGAACGAAGTTCCTGATGCCGGCGACTTATTCCGGGTTGTAAATACAGAGAGAGAAGCCCGTATTATTATCAAAAAACGGGTATTGATCGAAGAACAAAAAAAACAGGCTCAAAAGCGTACTATGACTCTGGAACAACTCTTCGAGCGCGTCAAATCGGGTGAAGCGCGTGAACTGCGCCTGATTATCAAAGCCGACGTACAGGGGTCCCTCGAACCAATCATATCTTCGCTGGAAGCATTGGACGTTGGAGAAATAAGCGTTAATATCTTGCATGGAGGTACAGGCGCTATCGGCGAAAACGATGTGATGTTAGCGATCGCCTCTCAAGCTGTAATTGTTGGCTTCAATGTTCAGGCAGATGCTGCTACTCAGCGATTGGCAGACGCTGAAGGCGTCTCGATCCGCTCCTACAATATCATATATCGGATAACCGAAGATATCGAGAAAGCACTAAAGGGATTACTCGAACCTGAAGAGAGAATAACCGTTGTTGGGCGCGCCACAGTGCAGGCTGTCTTCCCCGCTTCGAAATTGGGACGGGTGGCGGGCTGCCGTGTAATCGAAGGCGAACTGCGCCGCAATGGGCGCATGCGCGTGATCCGAAGGGAAGAAAAGATCTTCGAGGGTGAAGTAACCTCCCTAAAACGCCACCAGGAAGACGTTCGGGAAGTCCGTCAAGGTTTCGAATGTGGTGTCGGGTTGAAGGGTTTCAATGAATTCGCCGAAAGGGATATCCTGGAATGCTTTATCACTGAAATGGTGGCGGTCATTTAGTTGCGGAGTTTCTTATGGTATCAAAAATGCGGGCACAACGGGTTGCCGAGCGAATCCACGAAGAACTTTCGATTCTCCTGTTGATGGAAGTCGCCGACCCCAGGCTGGAAACAGTTTCTATAACCGACGTGCGTGTGGATCGGGAGTTGGCGTTTGCTAATATTTACGTTTCGTCCATCGAAGGCAGCGACGCAGCTCCTGAAATCATCAACGGCCTGAAACACGCCAGCGGCTTTTTGCGCCGGGAATTGGCTCGTAAAATCCAGTTACGTAGTTTCCCGCGCTTACGCTTCTATTGGGACCCCACCCCCGAAAATGCTGACCATATCGACCAGTTGATTGCATCTCTACCGGAGATAGAACCACCCATCCCGCCAGATGAGGAGGAGAGATCTCCGAATGGATAAGAGCTTGCTTCAAGCCGCTCGTCAGGCAATGCTCGAGGCACAACGTATCCTGATTGTCTCACATGTGCGTCCCGATGGAGATGCTGTCGGTTCACTGCTTGGGTTGGGGTTGTCGCTCCAGAAAGCAAATAAAGATGTACAAATGGTACTGGTTGATGGCGTGCCGGGTTCCTTCCGCCACCTGACGGGGAGCGATCAAATTCGCAAACGTCCAGAGGGCGAGTTCGATATCACCGTATTCGTCGATTGTTCCGATATACAGCGGGTTGGAAACGCCCTGGAAGGCCATCCAACCCCTACTTTGAACATCGACCACCATATCACGAACTTGAACTTTGCGAGTATCAATTTAGTAGATGTCAATGCTACGGCAACTACAGAAATTCTGGCGGAACATATATCAGCTTTAGGATTGACGGTCGACCTACCCATAGCCGAAGCTCTGCTCACAGGATTGATCACCGATACCCTGGGATTCCGCACCACCAATATGCGCCCACAAGCTCTCCGTGTTGCCGCTGATCTCATGGAAATAGGGTGTGATCTACCCGTTTTGTATCGCAAGGCTCTGTTAAACCGATCCTTTGAGGCCGCGCGTTATTGGGGAGCGGGCCTCTCCACCCTTCGAATGGAGGATCGATTGCTGTGGGCCACTCTGACGCTGGAAGACCGCAAATCCGTCAATTATCCTGGTCGTGACGATGCCGATCTGATCAACCTGTTAGCGTCTATCAAAGGAGTTGATATTGCCCTAATTTTCATCGAACAGACCAATGGATCCGTAAAAGTCAGTTGGCGGGCACGTTCAGAATACGATGTTTCGAAAATCGCTTTCCGTTTCGGGGGAGGAGGCCACAAACCTGCCGCAGGGGCAGATATAGAAGGGGATCTCGAAGATGTAAAACTTGAAGTTTTAAAGGCTACACGCGCATTATTGAACTAAAGTGGTATCATCTCAACCCACAGGGTATAGTATACCCACAGGGCAGTATATCAAATAGGTGTGTTTCAAATGAGTGGGAGCATGACATTTCGCCGGTTGAGTAGCCGATGCTTTTCCGGCGTACACTTGCACCGTAACGCAAGTGCAGGTGTCGAAACCAAGAAATGTCGCTTTGATCAAGTAATACCGCTTGATTTCGACACCTGCACTGCGTGCGGCGCAAGTGCGCAGTGCCTGCATAGGTATACGGGCGACGAAAAACATATCGCCCTACTCAATCAGCGCTTTCAAATCAAATGAAATACACCCATATCAAATAGGGAAGAAGTTGTTATGAACCCCATTCACCGCCAGGAATAAAAATAGCCTTTTGACCTCTACCCTCTACCCTCTACCCTCTACCCTCTATTTTCAGAGAAGATACCAAAAGTGCAATAAATTCGCAAGGGTATTGACAAAAGAAAAT
>JBDRGC010000332.1:0-3157 GCA_043818215.1 Chloroflexota bacterium
GGGTCGAATCGCCCGATGACACAATGCCAGGTGGCAGCAGCAGGGGCTGCCGTAGTATCGGCAACCACGGTTGCTCCGCCCGTACCTATCAGGAATCGATAGATGCCAGTGTTCAGCCTGTAGAGCAGGTAGCTGGAGTTGACGGTCCCGTCCGCTTTGCTGACGAACGCCTCAAAAGCAGCTGGCGCGTTGTCGTTGTAGAACCAACCTCCGACTGTCAGGCCCCGAATGGCTCCGTCTATGTAGCCCTCAGTGCCCAGGATGTCAAAGTCGGCATGGTCCGCATGGCTCAGGTAGTCGCCCACACCGTCGAATACTGCACAGGGAGCCAGGTCGCTACGGGACAGGAGCAGCGACCCGTTCCGCGTTAGATTTCGCCCGGTCCCGCACAGGTCGGGCATTATTGCTCCTGATGTTAGACTGGACATTGGGTAGCAACAGCGGATAGCAGGCATCACCAGGATGCTGCTGACTGCCGACTTCCATGCAAAGTTAGGCTCGTAGCGCCGTTGCAGGTCGGCGCTCAGAAGTGAAACGAGTTCGCTGTTTCGTCGCTGAAGAGGCATTATGCCCAAAGTCCCTCAAAATTAGTTTCTTGGGCCAGGATTTGCCTAACAGTATCCACGTTGCCTCCTTGTAAATCTAAGGACCAAGGCGCCCGGTAAGTTGCTGTCTCGATAAACATGCTGCGGGGATCCTGCCGTAAACTGATGGCTTCTTGTCCTAGAGCAAAATCCAGAAATTTTAGCCATTCTCCCGCCACAATAGCACAGGGTGCAACCTCGGCCCCCTCGTCCGTAATACGCACTTTTGGATCGCTCAAATGCATTCGATATCGAACGTCTGTAGGTGCCGCGTGGTAGTGAATCTCTCGATGATTATAGACTCCAAACAGCCAACGATTGTCAGAGATGTCTCCCAGTGCTGCAATTTCCTTAATGATATTGGAAGCCAACCGGTTTTGGTCCTCTGCCTGAATGACCTGAAGTGTATTGCTGCTGTCAATGAAAGTGCGATTGAATGGAAGCCAAGAACTGTTAGGATTGCTAGTGTTGTTAACGATGGCATCTATTTTGGCACTGGCGTCCTGGGTGCCTGGGCCGACAGCGGCATACGGATAGTTGAGCATGTGAAAATACCCGAGGCAATCAATTGTGATAGAGACATCATTCCCTTCTGTGTTAACCTGCCTTGTGGCCACGGGCCATGCGTGGTGGTTCAGATAGGAATTTGCATATTCCTCAGCATCAGTAAGTGTAGTGGTACCCGCAGTAAGAATCACGGGCCAGATACCATAACGTGCCTGACTGTCGATATTCTCAACAATCACTGTATCTGTTGTAATCCCGACAGCAGGAGGATCCGTTGATGTGTCTACTGGAGAGTAGATTATAGATACTCGGTTTGCTATTTGTGTCACTGGTCCCAGGGTGAAGGATAGTGATCCTAAACTGGCAGTAATAGAATCAACGAAACCTTCCCAAACATGGATTGGTGCTTCACTCCAAACCTCAATGTGCCGCATTAGGCCGTTAGCTAACCATTCTTCTACGTCCAACTGCTTGCTACGATCTGTCAGAGACAGAGAATGGTATCCACCTGTTGCTGTATTCACGACGGTTAGACTTTCTGGATATAGGCGTTTTCTGAATGCCTGATATCCTATGAGTAGTGGATCAAATACATGGATGGATACTGGCGCTTGACCCATTATCGGGAACCCCGCATCGAAAGGTAACGATTATTACATTCCAACTGAACAGAGCCAGCGGGCCAAGGGGGTGCCCATACAACATTAGTTGTCGCTTCGGTTGATAGACCAAAGAATCGTAAGTCCTCTCTGGGGGTCACGGTTAATGGTCTACCGAATAGCGTCCAAGAAGGCAGATAAGTTGGTATAGCTGCAGAATAGTTTCTTAGGACAGCATTCGCCCAATTCTTGGGGTCGGTAATGGAATCTAGGTGAAGTACGCGGCCCTTTTCAGCATACGCTCTGTACGTCCAGTACAAAAGGGGAGCGCCGAGCGGCTGCCCTAGAATGTCTACTGCCCATTCATCTGCTGGGATCATGATAAAATCATAGAGGGTCAAGTTAGTTGTCCCGTCACCGTATGCTTCTATGTGGATGTCTCCGTCCCATGGAACCGTTGAGTTCGGAAGATCAAAGGAAGGCAGTTGGACTAAGCCAAATTCAGCCAACTGATAGCGTGCTGTTCCTACTGTTACCTCTTTTGAAGTCCAGAGGATACTGCCGACATCCCCAAGAAAGAGACGATACATAGCTGCGGTAGTCGCATATTGGCGAAGAAACATGAGATATTTTCCAATCATTTGAGGTTTATGAGCATCAGAAAAGGCAATGATAGCAATTCTAGTCCAGGCAGCAGGAACGGCGTTTGCCTGGATCACTACCCCACAGGGTGCTGTTACATCGGCTGCGAATGCACTTGTCCCACCTACAATTCCAGGAAATACTCCAGGGGGACGCTGCTCATTCGCCATGTTTATGTATGCCTCAAAATCCTCCCCCCTTGAAGATTGCCGGGATCCAATAATGAAGCGTGAGGCTATTTCATTGGTCTGGGCACGCAGGGACAGGTGTCCTAATGCAGAGATGTCGCCCTGGACTACATTGTCAAGAACCCTGTAGGATGGACGGGAGATAGTGTAGATGTTCCGTAGCTGCTGTATTGGAGGAACACCGGCACCGGGACCAGCAGTCACGACGGCAGCTACCCAAAGTCCGGTTACGCCCAATGGAGGATTGGCTCCTACTTGCGGATTCTGTGCTGTCCAGGCCGCTCCCATATCATTGGGTTCCCAGTGAACACTTCTAACACCCAGGGTATCGAAGGCTACTCCGGTTTCAAGACCATCCGCATTCGTGTTATCCTGTAAACCCGTTGCAATACCGTCTACAAAGTTTGCCCAGTTTACCAAAGGATCCGCCCCACCAGTACTATAGCGCCACTGGATTGTCGTTACACCCGTGATGGTGGTAACCAGATCAAATACCAAAGACCAGAAAGGCCCACTGTCTGCCAATGAACTGTCTATTCCAAACAAAACAAAATCGTTTATGATGGGTGGATTGGGCAAGAACGCATAGGGCGGCGGAGCATCCATAAGATTCCCAGCGTCATTCCAAGCTACCGCT
>JBDRGC010000333.1:0-9791 GCA_043818215.1 Chloroflexota bacterium
CTCTTGCCTCCTGCCTCTTGCCCCCCGCCCCTCTACTTGCAAATCAACACAGGAATTCGAGCCTCATACAATACCTGGTCTACAACGCTACCGAGGGCCATTTCCAGTACTGCCCCCAATCCGTACCCTCCTATGATGATCAGATCGCAGTTCTGTCTGTCGGCTGTCTTCAAGATGCTCTCTGCAATATTCCCTTCTCCGGCAATGTACTCAGCTTGGGCCTCGTGACGTTCCAGATAATTTCGGGCCTCGTCGAGTGTTTCATGTGTGTGGCGGCTATCAATCACAGTAATCACCGAGAGTTTGGTATTCCATTGACACGTCAGGTAGGTTGCCACAAAGAGAGCCTCTTTGGCTTTGGGGCTGCCGTCGAAGGCCAGGAGAGCGTGCTCAAGATCAGTGGCTGCTCCCGGCACGGCCAGAATTGGATTGGGGCAGCGCTGAATCATGATTCGAAAACCAGACTCCAGCCTCGTCAAAAATTGGCCGCCAGGGGGATAAGATAGTGGACTGACTACTATGTCGGTCCATCTCGAACGTTCGCAGATTTGGCGCGCTATCGTGCCGGTGTCTATGGCGAGTTCTCCGGGAATGTCGGCCTCTCGGCAGCGCCGGTCGAATTCTGCTTGTAAGGCCTGCGCCGATTTGTTTTCTATTTCGCTGTCGTCGGCCACAATATGTAATCCGCGCAAACGCGCTCCTTCTCGTTGCGCCATGATTACAGCTTGCTCGAAGGCCTGCCATCCGCTTTCGTTTCCACTGTGAGTTATCAGGATATCGGCAAACAGGTGGTCATCCCTGCGCAGCGACAATTGCTCTTGACGCCATTTGCCCGGCGGCGGCCCAGATTCGAGCGCGTCTGGGGTAACAGCATCCAAAATTCGTGCTGTTGTGCGAGACACGATCTGACTGAGAGTGGAACCAAACTGAGATGCCAGATCAATGGCTGCTGTCTCGGGTTTGATTTCCCACCCCAGGGATGTCTCCAGATCGATTTTATGCTTCGAAAGCCATAGATACAAGTCGGTTTCGGTGCGCTTGGGAAAGCTGCGCAAAATGCCGAGATTGCGAATGAGTTGCACTACTGGCAGATATACTTCAGCGTACCAATGGGTCACGGCTTCATCATAAGAAATCGAGTGTTGCTGCTCTATTCCCATGAAGTAGCGATGCACGGAAATATGTTCTTCCAATATGGGGTACTGCCCAGGGATGGTGGCACTCAGATCGGCTTGGGGATAAAGTTCATCCAGGTGGGTGCGTTTCAGGAAGTTGACATATTCTGCTTTGATGATCAATTCATCGGGTTGGGTGTCGGGCGTGAGAGGCACTCGGGTGCGCATTTCTGTTACATGAGCCTGGATGTGCGTAGCTCCCAACTGCCGCGCGACAGAGACACGGTGGTTACCATCCAATACGAAATAAGCCTCTCCAATCTGATAAACATCGATGGGGGAGAGACCCGTAAGCCCCGAAACTCTTGTCATGACCCGTGCCCAACGATCTTGATCCGAATCGCGGCGCGGCAAAAAATCGCGGGTGAAGTCGCTATAACGTCCCACACTGCCGACTATGGCATCCAGAGGTATCTCACGCAATTCTCGTTTATGTCCATCCACAGCTTGCAGCTTTTGACGTACTTCTTCGTACGAAAGAAGCTCTGTAGATTTTCCGCTCAACCGGGAGAGAATTGCCTGCAAGGCAACTTTTCGACGGGCGTCGCGGAAGTCTCGAATGGCACGCATGTAAGACAAATCTGTGATCATAGTTATAACTCTTCGTTGATTATCGGTCTCTCTACTGCAAGCGTATCTCTAATTCGATCTCATCCCGAATGGGGATACTGTCGATGCCGTAGAGAGGCAGCCCAGGCTTTTGTTTTCGCGCTTCTGTGACAGCGTCCCGATGCAGGGCTGCCAGCCTGAAGCTCAGTTTTTGATATAAGGCCAGCGCAGGAGTATTATCGTTGGTGGTGACCAGCCATAGGCGATTGCATCCCGCGTTCTGAGCAGCATCTTCGACTGCCGAGACCAGGGCTGTGCCGATGCCGATGCCCTCCACGGAACTGTCGAGGGTGACGATTTCGCATTGATTCCCCTGGATGTAGTAGGTGATCAACCCGGAAGGCTCTCCCGCATGACGAGCGATGAAGCCGGGCAGATGATCGGCCTGGTGGATATGCCCGCGTGAGATCACCGTTGGCGATCCCCAATTGTAGCCCAAGAATTCGGTCACCCAAAGGTGGTCGTCGGGGGTGATGGGGTGGATATTCATGCGGCTAGTATAGCCCATCTTTTACCCTTAGCCAAGCGGGTGGCGAACGGCGAATGGCGAATGGCGAATAGCGGGTGGCGAATGGCGGGTGACGGGTGACGAATGGCGAATGGCGAGAAGTGTGATCCCGAAGGAAATCGGCACGATATGCGCACAGCGGCAACACTCGTTACTCGTTACTGATCAACTCATTACCTGCTTGCCCGTGGTAAACTTATCTCTGCCCTCTGCCCTCTGCCCTCTGCCCTCTGCCCTCTGCCCGGAGTTCCCATGCAACCCATCCTCACCCTCGACCTAACCACCCGCAAAACCGGCACCTTCACCGTTCCCGCAGATTGGGCGCACGACTACCTGGGCGGCTCATCGCTGGCGGCCCGCATCCTGTCTGAGTATCTCACCCCCGACCTCGACCCGCTCTCGCCCGAAGCGCCGCTACTCTTCCTCACCGGCCCGCTGACCGGCACGTCCGGCCCCTCGGTGGGACGCTTCGTAGTCTGCGCCCGCTCCCCGGCCACGGGTCTGTGGGGCGAGTCCAACTGTGGCGGATTCTGGGGACCGGAGCTGCGCAAGGCGGGCTTCGACGGCCTATGGATCACCGGGCGCGCTGATGGGCCGGTCTACATTTGGGTGCAGGCTGGGCAGGTGGACATCCGGGAGGCGGCTCACCTTTGGGGGCAGGATACGGCCTCCACCCAGGCAGGGGTGCTCGCCGAATTGGGCACCCGCGCCCGGGTGGCCGTCATCGGCCCGGCAGGGGAATCCTGCCTCCCCTTCGCATCGATCCTCACCGGCCACGGACGCGCGGCTGGACGCACTGGCATGGGCGCGGTCATGGGATCGAAAAATCTCAAAGCTATCGCAGTGCAGGGCAGCAAGCCAGTCCCGGTGACGGCGGAATACGCCCGGCTGCGCACCGCGGCCAACCGCTCCTTGCGGGACGATAATTTGAGCAACACACTTCGGGAACTGGGATCAGCCGGCGTGGCTGATTATTTCGATGACCTGGGTGAAATGCCCAAGAAATATTTTCGGGCCGGCGTTTTCGAGGGCGTCGACAAGGTTTCGGGGGCTACCATGTCGGAGACCATTTTGACCGGAGCGAAAGCATGCCACGCCTGCGTGGTCGCCTGCGGGCGGGTGGTGGACTTGGGTGATGGGGTCAGGCGCAAAGGCCCCGAATATGAGACCATCGTGGGCTTCGGCCCCAACCTGTTGATCGACGACCTGGCCTTTGTCACCCGCATGGGCGAACTTTGCGACCGCGGCGGCATGGACGTCATCAGCCTTAGCAACACTATCGGGCTGGCTTTCACGCTTTTCGAGCAGGGCCTGATCACCGAGGCCGACACCGGTGGATTGACTCTGGCGTGGGGCGATAAAGCCGTGGTGGAACGACTGGTGGAGATGACCGCCCACCGCGCAGGCTTAGGAGACTGGCTGGCGGAGGGGGCACATGCCCTGGGGAGTCGCTTTGGGGCCGAGGCGCAGGCTGTGCAGGTCAACGGCCTCGAGCTGCCCTATCACGATCCGCGGGCGGCCTCCGGCATGGCCCTGACCTACGCCACCTCGCCGCGCGGTGCCTGCCACAATCAATCCGATTACTTTTTAGCCGACATCTACGGCATGGTCGAGAGTCAGTTGGGCATGGAATTCTTCGACCGCCACGCCGGGGCCGAGAAAGCCGCCAACGTTGCCATCCACCAGAATTGGCGCACAGTGTTCAATTCGCTGGTGATGTGTTTCTTCGCCAACGTGCCGCCGGATACGGTTTTGGGATTGGTCAACGCGGCTGTGGGAGGCGACTATACTTTGGAGACCCTGCTGCAAGTTGGGGAGCGTGCCTGGAATCTGAAGCGGATGCTAAACCGCCGTTTGGGGTTGGTGCGCGCTGATGATACCTTGCCTCCCCCCCTGTTGGAACCCTACTCCGAAGGCGGCGCGGCAGGTTACGTCATCCCGCTGGATGAGATGCTGGTCGCCTACTACGCCGCCCGCGGCTGGGACGCGGATACCGGGATGCCAATGCAGAAGAAATTGGATGAGCTGGGTTTGGGGTGGGTTGATTGGTAGCTGGTCGATATGAAAACCCCGCCTGAAATCCGTCTGAAATTCAACAAATATTGGTCGCTGCCAATACTCGTGTGTCTATTGTTGATTCTTCAACTGGTTTCACCTTTCCGCGGTTGGATGATCCTGTTGGTGGGACTGACCAGCTTCTGGTTGCTGAGTTATTTGTGGTCGCTATCCCTGGCGCATAGTCTACGCCTCAGGCGTGAGATTCGCCTCGGGTTGGTACAAGTGGGCGATGATGTACAAACGCAAATAATTCAAGAATGGTTCAAGATCGACAATCGGGGATGGTTCCCGGCCTTGTGGATTGAATTTGTGGATTACTCCGATGTGCCCGGTTACAATGGCAATTGTGCCACCAATGTTGGGCCGCGCGGCTTAACCTGCTGGGAAAAAGAAAACACCTGCTCTCGCCGCGGCCTCTACACCCTGGGGCCAAGTACACTCGTGAGCGGTGATCCCTTTGGTCTGTACACGGCCACCCTTAACTTTTCCGAATCCACTCAGCTCCTGATACCGCCCTCTATCATCCCCCTGCCTGATATTCAGGTTTCGCTGGGTAATCGCGCCGATTTGGGACGCCGGCGAACAAATGCCTTCGAGCATGATATAAGCGTCTCCAATGTGCGAGAATATAGCCCTGGTGACAACCCTCGCTGGATTCACTGGCCCACCTCTGCCCGCCAAAACGAACTCTATGTGCGCAATTTCGACAGTCTTTCCACTGGTGGTTTGTGGGTACTGCTCGATGCGGAGGAGGATATCCAGCACGGTAAAGGTGAGGAATCCTCCCTCGAATATGGAGTGATTCTCGCGGCATCATTGGCTGATCAAAGCTTACGTCAAGGGCAAAAGGTAGGGCTTATTATGCACGGCGAAGCTTTGGTCTGGCTCGAACAAAACGAAGGCAGTAACCACCACTGGGATATGCTGCGTGAACTGGCTGCCATTTCCACCGGCTCATGCACGATCTCCCGGCTGCTAAAGGTTTCGGGGAATTCTTTCGAGCCGGCTACCAGCCTGGTTATCATCACCCCCAATACAAATCCCGCATGGGTCGAGTCACTCATTCTGCTCATCCACCGGGAGATCACCCCCAGGGTGCTCCTGCTTGATCCCCAGTCCTTCGGCAGCGACACTAACATGGATGCGGTCAGCGCCAAATTACGCAAATTTGGAATCTCTCACCAGGTCATCCCCCGCGAGATGCTCCAACTCCCCAAGTCCCACCGCAGAGTAAGCGGGCAATGGAGTTGGCGTATACTATCACCGGGCAGCCAGGCAGAAACACGTCACCCTCCCAGCCTGGGGTGGAAAACGACGCTATGAGTGCCCCAATTTCTCCCCGCAGGTTGCTAACGCTGACGCTGCTCCTGGTGATCGCCAGTCTCACCGCGCTGCGTCTGGCAGATTTGATATTTGATATCGACAAATCTTTGATGTTGACTGTCGCAATAATGGGGGTATTGATTGGGTGGGGAGCGAACGCGCTTTCCCTTTCGGGGTGGATCACCGTTCCCCTGTTTTTTTCTCTTGGGTTGGGATTCTCTATTTTTCGGGTTGGCCGGCTGGATGAAAACCTGGCCCGCCTGTTTCCGATATTCTACGATTTCCTCCGGGGTGCCGTGCTGGGGCCGAGGGGTGATTCCGTTACCTTGAGTTGGTCGGCCACCCTGGCAGAAATCCAGCAAATTTGGTCCGCGATCAGCACACTCATAATCCGCGTCCGTGACTGGGGGCAGGCGATCTCGACTGGTAGCCTCACCTTCGACCCTGCAGCGGCAGCCCTGGCCTGGAGCATGGCGCTCTGGATGGTAAGTAGCTGGGCAGGGTGGATGGCTGGCAAACAGCGTCAGTTATTCACCGGCATCGCGCCCACTATTGCTTTGTTAGCCATTGTGATTTACTACGCAGATGGGTCGCCTGGCATTTTGCTCACGCTATTGTTTGTCACCTTGCTGCTTTTTGCCACTTTGGGACACGACACCCGCCTCGAACGCTGGGAAGCCGCAGGGATGAAAAATTACTGTGATACGGGCATCGGATTCAACGCCGCGATCGTGTTTAGTGTGCTACTGGTCGTCAAGTTCGCGGGGGCGGCCCCATCGATTAGTGTACAAAGTATCGCCGATTTTGTTCGAAATCTCAACCCAGAGCAAGCCCACTATATCAGCAAGCTCTCCGATTCCTTGGGCGTAGAGCAGCAATCAACATCTGTAACGGGCGGGGTGGGCGATGCTATCTCCCTCTCGTCCAGTGGCGTCGATCACCGCTCCCCACCTCGATGGCATGTCATCGGCCCTGGTGTCGAGTACTCACAAGAAGTGGTCATGCTCGTCAGCACGGACGATCTGCTTCACTTGTCCCTCACAACAGATGATGAAGACGCAGGATTAGAAAACTGGCAGCCCCCGCGTTATTATTGGCGTAGCCGCGTTTATGATCACTATTCCGGTTCCGGCTGGTACGCTAAAGATATTTCTATTTACCAATACAAGGGCGGACAATCTATCGGGACTGCACGCAACGGCCAGCGTACAATCCGGCAAACGGTACAAATGCTCGGTGATTTGGGGAGCATGATCTACGCCACAGGGACACTCATGAGAGCCGATCAGGATTATCTCGTCTCGCTGCGGCCCAACGATGACGTATTCGGCGCCATCATTACAGCGGACAGCTATCGGGTCGAATCACAGGTCAACCCGGTGACAGAAGCCCAACTACGCGCTGCGGGAACAGACTACCCAAAATGGATACTGGATCGTTACCTGCCCTTGCCTTCTTCGGTCCCCGGCCGGGTGATCACTTTGGGGCGCGATCTTACAGCCACCGCACCTACGCCCTACGACCGGGCTATCGCCATCGAGAGCTATCTGCGTACCTTTCCCTACTCATTAGATGTCCCTGCTCCACCACGAGATGACGACGTAGCTGATTACTTCCTTTTCTCTTTACAAACAGGCTACTGCGATTATTACGCCACGAGTATGGTTGTGCTGGCTCGAGCCGCGGGTTTGCCAGCCCGATACGTGATCGGATACGCCAGCGGGCAATACGATCGTGAAAACGCGCGTTACGTGGTCACTCAGGCCGATGCGCATGCCTGGGTCGAGATATACTTCCCTGAATACGGATGGGTGGAATTCGAACCCACAGTGGCACAGCCCGCTATTCACAGCGCTGGGGATACATCACCTCAGTGGGATGAAGACGCGTGGGCTGAATTCGACCCCCAACCACCCCAAATTACAAATCCGGGTCCAACCACTAAATGGTGGTTCGGCCTGACTATCTTCGGAACCTCGCTTATCCTGCTGGGTATTGTCGCCGTCAATGCAGATACCTGGTGGCTGGGACGTCGCTCGCCCGCAGGGACAGTCTTCACCCTCTACAACCGTCTCAGGCGTATCGCCCTTTGGCTGCGAATCCCCATCTCGAAGGAGGATACTCCCTACGAATTCGCCGCCACCTTCACAAAGTGGATCGAAGATATGCCCTCTAACAGGCTGCGCGAGCCAATGGTTTTCGCAGGCATATTCGATATCCACCAGCTAATAGTTGCTTATGTGCAGGCCAGCTACAGCCCCCATATTACCAACAAGCAAGACCAATCACAAGCTATCGAAAATTGGCGAAGTCTACGCTGGCAGTTGTGGCAGGTGTGGGTTGTGGTAAGGTTACAGTTCAAAAATTGATGGATAGGCTGGTAGGTTGGTGGTTGGTAGATTGGTAGGTTGGTGGTTGGTAGATTGGTAGGTTGGTAGATTGGTTGATTGGTAGGTTGGTAGATTGGTAGATTGGTATTTGGTAAATTGGTAGATTGGAGAATTGCCCACCATTTACCAATGTACCAATATACCAATGAACCAATGTACAAACCTACTAAAAAAGACCTCTGGGTATTCATAATCCCAGAGGTCTTTTTGGTTCCAGCTATTTTCGGGAAAGGGTAGAATACCTGTTTACCCGCTACCTGTCTCAGGCTTCGGCAGGAGCTTCGGCAGGAGTTTCCGCTACAGGCTTCTTGCGAGCGGCAATGGCTTCTTCGACTTTCGATTTCTGTTCTACGAATTTCGCCTTTTGTTCTTCTATTACAACCTGACCGCGTTGCTTTAGATCAGCGGTCTTTTCTTTGGTTTGTTGAGCAAGCTCATCATACCTGGCCTGGGCTTCGGCCAAAGCCGCTTCAGCACGCGCGCGGGCTCCGGCTGCGGTCTCTCCGGCTTTATCCTTCAGCTCGATGCTTTTCTCTTGGATGATGGCGCGGGTTTCCTCGCCGGATTGTGGGGCCAGAAGCAGGGCTGTTGCCGCACCCACCAAACCTCCGATTACGAATCCAGCTAAAAATGCTCCAAAATCATTATTGTTGCTTCCCATATTTCACTCTCCTTTGTAGAATGTCTATTCGTTTGATTGTTTGTTCTTATTCTTACGCGCAGGACGGACCAATTTCATAAAATGTTGCAGTCCCGCAAAATACTCGTTCAGCTTGATGACCGGCTCTGCCAGGTTATCGGACAAGAATTGAGTGGTCCCCCGCAGGGTGCTCACCGTTTCATTGGTGGAATCAAGTATTGGCTTGATCTCGTTTTGCAGCAAATTGATCAAGCGAGCCAACTGCACAACCAGGATGATCAGCACCAGGCCAATGATAATTGATTCCAACGCCATGAAAATGATGAACACGTCTCGGAAGCGAGCTGTATCTGTGCCAGGGTTGAGCAGGAATACTACACTAGCTATGATCAGAGCGAGTATGACCAGTCCGCCTATAATGATACCGATGATGGTCATTCGTTGGCGGCGTAGTTCTTCTGGCGATGGGCTTGCTTGAATCTCTACCGATTCGACTGTTTCTTCTGTGGCATTGATTTCGTTTTCCATAGTGTGAATATTATAGCATAAGAGTTGCGCAATTTTGTAGAGAAATGAAATTGATTTGGACGCAGATGTGAGTGTTCAGCCCACTGGTGAAATAGAACGCGGACTATACGGATTAAGCGGATTGACGCGGATTCTTTAAAAATAAATCCGCGTCAATCCGCTATATCCACGTAGTCAGCATTCTATTAATGCACCGTTCAGCAGCCCCCTGAACGATTGACACCTGGCAGCTCGTTTGCTATCATGCCTACTTTTGAGAATAGGGACTGGCAGCGGACTGCAACGGATACCCATAGGGTACAGGTGTTAGCGGATTCTCACCATAAGGCGCGAACTTCTCCGATACTCCGCGACAGTTCGCTGCCGAATTGTGTGAACACTCCCTTGCATTTTTGGAGAAGTTGACATGAACCCCGTTCAGCACCATGAATGAAAATAGCCCTCTACCCTCTGCCCTCTGTCCTCTGCCCTCTATCCTCTGCCCTCTACCCTCTGCCCTCTATCCTCTGCCCTCTACCCTCTGCCCTCTGTCCTCGGCCCTCTACCCTCTGCCCTCTGTC
>JBDRGC010000334.1:0-4973 GCA_043818215.1 Chloroflexota bacterium
CTACTGATCTACTGATCTACTGATCTACTGATCTACTGATCTACTGATCTACTGATCTACTGATCTACTGATCTACTGATCTACTGATTTACTGATCTACTGATCTACTGATCTACTGATCTACTGATCCCTGTTCAATGTGTACGTCGTTTGAGGAACGCTTCCTGACTGTTCACCGCAGGTTGACCTGGCTTCGGCTGGCAGCGCAGGTAGCTGCCGTCGGACTGCATCAGGCGTGATTTGACGTTATCCGATAAATATGTTTCCAAGATTTCATCCCTGATATGGCGCACCATATTTGGGTCTTCAACAGGGAAGACAACCTCCACGCGGCGGTTGAGATTGCGCGGCATTAGATCGGCGCTTCCCATGTAGATTTCTTCTTCTCCGGCATTGTGGAAATAATATATCCGGCTGTGCTCCAAAAAACGCCCTAGTATGCTGACAACGCGGATATTATCACTGAGCCCTTCGATTCCTGGCCGCAGACAACATATTCCGCGCACAAGCAAATCCACTTTCACCCCCGACTGAGAGGCCTGATACAGCAATTGGATCATGGGCTTATCCACCAGGGAATTCATCTTGAATATCAAATGAGCAGACTGGCCCTGTTGCCCAAGCTCGATCTCCCGCCGGATGAAAGACTCCAGCTTAGAGCGTAGATTGACCGGCGCTATGCACAATTTTCGATAATCTATTTTGGTCGAATATCCAGTCAGGTAATTGAACACATCGGTGGCGTCAGCCCCAATTTCCTCGTCGCAGGTGAACATTCCGATGTCTTCATATAACTGAGCGGTGATAGCGTTGTAATTTCCTGTGCCTAAATGGATATAACGTCGGATGCTTGTCCTTTCCCGCCGCACCACGAGGGCAATTTTGGAGTGGGTTTTCAGCCCCATGAGTCCGTAGGTGACGTGAACTCCCTCGGACTCTAATGCTCTCGCCCAGCCTATATTGCTCTCCTCATCGAAACGAGCTTTTAATTCCACCAAAACAGCAACTTGCTTGCCATGATCCCGGCGAGCTTCTAACAAAGTTTGCACCACTGGCGAATTTCTTCCGGCGCGGTAAAGGGTCTGCTTAATGGCTAACACGTCCGGGTCGCGGGCGGCAGCTCGAAGGAACTCGATTACAGGGGTGAAAGAATCGTAAGGGTGGTGCAGTAGAATATTGCCCCCGCGAATAGCTGTAAAAATATTTCCATCAGGAGAGTCGATCGAGCTTAGAGCTGAAACCACCGGAGGAGCGAATGGCGTGTATTTTAGATCATAACGATCGATACTACAAAGCTCGAACAGTTTGCCGAGTCCCAAAGGATTCCTCAAGATATAAATATCATTGACATTCAATGCTAAGTTTCGGATGAGGATTTCCCGGATGCGTTTTGGCATATCCTCATTGATACTTATTCGCACTACTGAGCCAAATCGCCGCCCTTTCACGGTTTCTCGCATTGTTTCCAGCAAATCGTCGGCTTCTAATTCTTGAATCACAATGTCTGCGTTGCGGGTAACTCGGAATGGATATGCTTCCACGATTTCCATGCCGGGGAACAAGGCCATCAGGTTGGCAATGATAAGCTGCTCGATCCACACAAAATAGTGATGGTGGGGGACTGTGCCGTCCTTGCGAAGTCCTCCGGACGAGCGTTTGATGGGGACAAGACGAGGCAGCGAAGATGGAACCTTTACCCGGGCGAAGTGTTCCTGTCCAAACTGATCCCGAACGAGAATCGCCAGACTCAGACTCAGATTCGAAATGTAAGGAAACGGGTGTCCCGGATCCAGCGCCAGGGGTGTGAGCACAGGAAAGACAACCTCATCGAAATAGCCCTGAACGCTATCCAACTGTTTTTCAGTTAATTCAGCGTAATTCAAAACATGGACACCTGCCTGGTTGAGCAATGGCAAAATAACATCATTCCAATACTTACACGCCTCGGCCAACACATTAGCAGCCGATTTGCGGACAGCAGCCAACTGTTCCGCTGGGGTGAGGCCGTCTATGGAAAAATCCACAACTCCGGCCTCGACCTGCATTTTCAAGCCGCCAACGCGCACCATGAAAAACTCATCCATATTGGAGCCAACAATCGAGAGGAACTTTACCCGTTCCAACAACGGATTGGTTTCGTCCTGCGCCTCTTCCAGCACCCGCCGCTGAAAATCGAGCATGCTCAATTCGCGGTTGAGGTACAGTTTGGGGTCTTTGAGATCGAATTCGATTTCGTCTGCGGGTTCTGTTCCTGTGATTGTTATTGTGTCTGTCACGGTATCTGTGTCCATTGCGTTACCTTATGCTGTGCAAAATTGGTGCCATCTCAAAACGAGGGAGGCTGCGATAATCTCAAAAAAGGCTTCTCGGGTTTACTTGTTATTGGCAATCAAATAATCTGACGTAATAATAATCGACTTGGCGTTTTTGCAAATTCGGACTATTTGATTATAGCCAAAGTTTGAATTTTTCGCGCCGCTTACCAGAGCCGAAGGCGAGTCCGGTTCACGCGGGGTTGGGCGGCGCAGACAGGACTATATGCAATCCGCCTGCTTGAGCGGACGGCGAGACCGATTCACCGGCTATTTCCCGAAAGAACAATTCCACCACCTGCGGGTCGAAATGTGTCCCAGACTGTTCGCGGATATATTTTAACACTTTCTCCTCCTGCCAGGCCTTGCGGTACGGACGATCCGAACGGAGAGCGTCCCACACATCCACAATGGCAAATATACGCGCTGAGAGTGGAATTTGCTCGCCTTTCAGCCCGCGCGGGTAACCTGAGCCGTCCCATTTCTCGTGATGGCAGTGGGGGATGTCCAGCGACAATTGCAGATAGGTGATCGGCGATAGCAATTTGTAAGCATAGGTGGGATGTTGGCGCATGACCACCCACTCCTCATCAGTGAGCGGGCCGGGTTTACGCAAGATGCGATCAAGAATGCCCATTTTGCCGATGTCGTGCAGCAACGCACCGCGGCGCACATTGACGAGTTCGGTCTCGCTCATGCCCAGCACGCGGGCCAGGCGCAGGGTCATTTCTGTAACACGCTTTGAGTGGCCTTCGGTCTCCTTATCGCGCAGGTCAAGGGCGCGCGACCAGCCTTCGATGGTGGCGTCGTAGGCCAGGATCAGTTCGACGTTTGCCCTTTGCAGATTATCGAACAGCGCGGCGTTATCAATAGCGATGGATGCCTGTCCAGCAAGCGTTTCCAGGAACTCTATCCATTCCGGGGTACCATCCAGGGGAGTCCGGTGGAAGATTTCCAGCACCCCTTTGATCTTTCCTTTAGCAATTAGCGGCACCCCGAAATAGGTCACGAAACGCTCATCTGCAAGCAGTGGAGCCTTTTTTAGGCCGTTTTCATCCTCCAAGATATTATCAACATGGATTATGCGCTGTTCCAAGGCAACCCGTCCGGCATAGCCCTCCCCTAAGCGCAGGTTGGTGTGTTGAAGCACGTTGGTTCGGAAGCCGTCCCCATTGGCGTATTCCAGTGTTTGCAGGTAGGGGTTGTATAACAGGATATCAGCGGCATCTATACCTAATTGGTTTGTTATCTCATTGAGTAAAACCTTCAGGGTTACGCGTAGATCCATACTACCGGAAATGGCCCTATCAATGTTGTGCAGTGCGGTGAGAAGTTCTACCTGATATTGAACGCGCTCCTCCGCCCGCTTACGTTCGGTGATGTCACTCATCACGCTGATAAAACCTTTAGGGCTGCCCTGTTCATCTGCCACTATCGAGGTATGCACCTCGGCAGGGAAACGAGTACCGTCTTTTCGGAGCAAAGTACATTCCATGACGTCTTTTGCAACCCCGGTGTTCTGGGCATGCCTCATTTCCTCTACTATGCGTGGCAGGTCTTCTTGGGCAATCCAGTTAAAAGCACTCTGACCGATTAGCTCATTTGCATCAGCAGCCTGGAACAACGCTACTGAGCGAGGATTGACCATAATAGCAATACCGTTCAAGTCGGTAAGTATAATGGCATCGGGAGAGGTTTCAACCAGGGTGCGATAGCGTTCTTCACTTTCCCGCAGCGACTCCTCCGCCCGCACCCGCTCGGTGATATCTGTCAAGGATACAACAATACTGGCTTCTTCTTCTTCTTCTTCTTCTGCAAGAAACATTCTTGCAGCATCGAATTGAAGAACCAGTTTATCCATGTCATTGGGGTAGTTCTTCATAGGTTTACTCCATTAATATTGGCTTTGGGAAGTTCACCATAATTGTTTTTGAAAATCTTGAGAAGTGACTTCTCTAAAGCCAGATACTCTTCACTAACACAAAATCGGACAAACAATTGCCGCTCTACAACCAATTGGAGCAGGCGGCCATTCTTCAAGGATTTCCCTGAATAGCTGGCTATCCGTTTGCGCAAATTCTTGGATGCGCCAATATATACCACCTCGCTCCTATGCCCGTTGTAGCTTATTCTTGAATCGGTACTCAACTCATAAACTCCCGGCTCGGCCGGGATGCGATTGAATTTTCTCTCCGCAATTGCCAGCGGGTCGCTGAAAGCGACGTCACGACCATAATAATGGCAAGCTCTTTCTTTGTAGTTGGGAATGTTCAGAAGTTTCCGGCAATTGCAAATGGTTCGTACGGAAAGATGCAAGCCTTTCTGCTTCAACCGATCTTGAATGTCCGGATCCGATAAGGCCTCCTCCGTCTCGTCCACCACTTGCTTGACGTGGTAAGCGGAGGATCTCTTTGTCGAAATGAACAGGTTCCTGAGGCTGATGACCTCGTTGTGGGGCGTTCTCACCAGCAGGTTGCCAACCAGCCGTGAAAGCCGGCTCAGGTCAAGGTACTGGTGTGGAAAGCGGTGTAAGAAATCTTCTAACGTCAAGGGTTTCAAATCCACTTCTTTCCCGGATAACCAATAATCCCTCTGATACGTGATCAGAGCTTGCAGAATGTGCTCTGAAAATTCGTTCCGCGTGTTGATCCACTGGAGGGC
>JBDRGC010000335.1:0-14642 GCA_043818215.1 Chloroflexota bacterium
GGGTTTGATCCTTTTTTGTTTGTTTGGGTTTTTGGGGGGGGGGGGGGCGGGGGGGTGGTGTGTGGGGGGCCCGCCCCCCCCAAAACCCCCCCACCCCTGCCTCCTTCCACGGGAATTCCCAGAGACCCCCAAGTTTTGTTGCCAGCGTTAGCAGTTGATGCTAAAATGAGGCGGGTTGACTGATCTTTATTGTGCGCAGATTGTGTTTTCTCAAAAAGAAGGGGAACGCCCCCGGCCCCCAATACTGGGGGAGCCATTCCCCCAAAATTGGGGGGGGGGGGGGCAGGGGGGATACTGCGCAAATTAGACAAAAACGGAGGAAGTACTATGGCTACCATGCACGGCAAACTATATGCAGAATCCCCCATTTATCGCGGCAACGCCCGCAAAACCTTGTTTACCAGAGATGGAGACGGCAAACAAAAATTGGTCTCTCTGGCCGGGGAAATCCAGGGCACCGCGCAGTCCCTGATGGATGCTTTCATAGGCGAGTCACGTAATCGCAGAAATATTGGGTTGCTGAACCGCCTATGGCAGCGACTGTATGGTTCCCCGCTGCCGAATGGACTGATCACAGGCGTGGACTGCAAATTGGAGAAGGAATCGTATCCGCACAATCGCTTTTTCGATTTGCGGATGGGGGTCAAACTGGACGAAGACCGCTGGTCGGTGGAGGCCAATGCTAATTACAAGTACGAAACCTTGTTCCGTAATTCAGTATTTGACTTCAGCCTCTCGGTGGACGAAAAAGTTCTCGAACAAGGAGAAAATCAGGCCCGGTTGTACTATGCTTTGCATGAACTCAGGGAGGGCCGTTTTTGGTTCGGGGCCGCTAAAAGCAAGGGACTGGGTCGCGTGCGTCTCGAAATGGAGTTCCCCTTTGATGCTCCCCAAACCCCGCCAAAGATCAAATCCGACGCTAACCATTTACGCATCGGCCTGACGTTCGACTCCACCAATCCCATCATGGTAGGATGGAATTGGGGGAAGGTGGACCCTGCTATGCCATCCTTCGCGGCCATCGAAGGCCAGCTACTTGTCGAAGCCATGCGCGATCTCCCGTCTCAGATTCGGGAACGATTATCAATGAGCCTGGGTGGGCCAATCCTCAGCCCAGAGGATTGGAAACAGCGCTTGACCAAATATCTGCCGCGTGTGACCGCCATCTGGTTGCAGGCCCGTTCCACCGAAGATGTCGAAACCTGGGTCATTCCCGCTCAACAACTTACTAAATTGAGCAAAGGAAAATATGCGCTTGCCAAATCAGTCATTACTTCTGTCCAGCCGTTTGTGGATCAAACCTTCCCAAGCCAGGAGGCAGCTGAAATCGCAATATCGGAAGCTCTGGGTGACAAAGCCAATATGGCAAAGCGGATTCTCAATATCATGAAACGAGAACGCCACGCCAACCAGGAACTCAACCAGAAAGCCTGGCTCGAAATAGCCCGCGGGATGGGGCTGGATGCGTCCCTGGGCGACCAACTTGCGGTGCAAATTGCAGATGAGGCTGCGATGACAACAATTCTCAGTCAGGCTTGCGAGCCGATTATGCCTCAGCTCTACGAACAGATAGACCAGCAAGTTGATCTACTGCAAAGTGATGCCTGGGTAGATGCAGAAATTAGCAGTCGCGAAGAACACCTGAGGATCAAGCAGATGATTCTTCAAGGGAAAATCACCGAGCGGCAATGGGGAGACCAGCGTCAAGTTCCTGATGGTGTCAGTGCTACCGGCTGGAGCGGATTCATCAACGACCACCGGCAGGTGCGTTTCCACCACATGTCCCACGGGCGCAATCTGAACAAGAGCATCACTAACGATGAGAACTTCATTGCCTTTCTCCAATCTTATCGCGAGAATATCCGTCAGGAGCTTGGCCAACCTCACCATATCAACTTTCGGCGGGGCGGCCTAAGTAACCGGGAGATTTCCCGAAAATACGGTAAGCCTTACGATACCATCTTCATGCGTATGTTGTCTTGGGCTCCATCCAATCGAGAGCGGGGCATGTGGGAAATTTACATCCCTGGCAGCACCATAAAAGGAGCATTCCGCAAACGTGCCTCCCAGGTGTTGAAGACGTTGTGGGGCGAAACTCGACAGACCCGAGAAGTGATCGACCGGCTGTTTGGCAAACAAGGACAGGTCGGGTTGATCTTTTTCTCCGATGCCTATCTTAGCGACCCTCTCGATCCGGAACGGGCCTGGTGCTCCATGGATGGAGTCAAGATGAACCCCAAAACCGGGCAACCCATCGCGCGAGCCAAAGCCGACTATCTCTTTGCTTACGGAAATCAATTGGCGTTTCATCTCAATTTGGATATTCAGGATGTGACGGAGAGGGATAGCGAGGCACTGCTAGTTTTGAAACACCTTTTGCAGGACTTTCAAAGCGGCGACATCCCCCTGGGTGGCGAAAAGACCAGCGGGTTTGGGTGGGTAAAGGCCGAAATTTCCGGAGTGACTTGGTTAACAAGTAAAACCGATGGCGTTGGGCAGCAGTTCTTTGGAGATGTAACCCTGGCTCAGGATGGCATCTGGCAAAAATTGGAATTGGGAAGCGAACCAGCGACCACGATTTTGGCGGTTGCCAGGCCTCTGAACGCTTCCATGGAAGCATCTGCGGAACCACCCCGCGCCCGGGGAGGCTTCATTTCCCACCGGGCATTTGGCGGTTATTGCGGTATGTTGAGGGTGGAGGCCGAAGTGCTGACTCCCATCAGTATCAGCGAAAGCGGCGAACCCTCCCGCACAACTATACTGGATGGTGAACCGGTTAACGGCTGGGACTTTTTCTCTATGTCACCTCCCCAGGCCTCGAAACGTGATGCTCAGAAGACCTATGCGCTGCCCAGCAAAAGCATAAAAGGGATGCTGCGTCACATCTACAGCATTGCCAGCGACTCCAAAGTAGAGAGCCAGAACGTCGATCAACTCAATCCGGTAGATAGCCTGTTCGGATGGGTGGGCAAAGGGCAAAACCAGTCTATCATGGGGCGCGTGTCCTTCGGTTTTGGTCTGTTCGACGTATCCAAGTCGGCCTGGTTCAAGGCTCCTTACCCCTACGGGCAGTGGAAGTTCGAGAACGGAAAGTGGCAGCAGGGTGGCGGCAACGGCGCACACAAGCAAACAATTGATAACACCTGGCGGTTGTTCCAACATGCCCCCCTGGCTCCCATAGTGACGCAACTAGACGACTTTACTCCTGACACTGTGCAAGCCAGCTACTTCAAGGCGATCTTGCCTGGTTCGCGTTCCCACTTTACCATTCGTTTCTGGAATCTCACCGAGGAAGAATTTCAACGTTTGATTTGGTGCGTGGAATTAGATAGTAACCTGGCTCACAAAATGGGCGGTAACCGATACCTGGGATTTGGCAGCCTGCGCCTGAAACTGCTCCCCGAAAGTTTCCTCATCGATTGGGCTGCCCGATACGCGGGTAAACCTGAAACAGATTGGCAGTTGCCAATCCAGGCGGACAAATGGCTCAATCCCAAGGTGATTCTACATAACAGAGCGCTGAGACAAACCCTGGATGCTAAACAGCTTTGATTGGCTGCGCCTGAGCCAAACCGGCGCGGAACTCCTATCCACCCTGCGATATTTGAATAACAAGCCCAATCTCCCCCAACGAAGAGGGGAGATTGGGCCGCCTCACTCGGCTCTCGATGGCCCTTGCCAGCGGTGCTGGGTTTATCCGCGGGCACAGTTAAAATCGAGAGGCAAGAAAGCCAATATTGCTCCTCGTACAGGCCGTTACTGTGAATTTTGCCAAACCGTGATAAATAAATCCAGGCGGCTAGGCCAGGTTTCGCGCGATGCAAGTGTTATCTGGGGTTTTGTCAATCACTTGCCCGAAAGGTTTTACGAAAGCAAAGGTTTCAGTGAGCAGCACCTTCACAGCGTTTACATTCACGATGAACGTCATTTTCTGTTGATGATACCTAAGCGGTATGTGAGGGATTGGCTCCATGAACTGGTTCTTTATTACGGCTCAGACCTGACAGGTATCATACAGATATTCACCACCGTGGGGATTGGACAGTTACATACAATGGGGGGGATTCTCTCCCGAATCGTAGACCAAGATGTTCACTATGCTGTGGACCAGTTACGAGTGCGGTTCTATGCTGCGTCTTATCAGGTTATCCGATCCCATATCCGCGAACGCCAGGGAATACTCACTTTCGAAGTCGCAGAGTTCTTACATCTGCTCGAAATGGCTGCTGTGTTTCGTCTCATGTTGCGCCCCGACATACAAGAAGTTCTCTACCAATTATTAAACCTGAAGGATGCCAGAGAAGAGGCTTTCTATTGGGGTCGTTTTCTAGGCATGCTAAGCCCGGAAGCCAAAGACATGCTGAACGCCTGGAAAATTCGGACCTGGTCAAAAGAACGTATCAAACTGCTGTACGAACTGACAGATTACGTGTATGTGGACTTTTCTCGAACCCCTTAATCTCAGCCGATATTTGATTGTGCAGCGAGTCAACACTTCGTTGGTTCGCATGCCCAGGTGTTTGGCTACAGAAATCTCCCTGGTTTTGGGGGCCAGTATTGCCAACCGGCTCCCTACCAGAGAAGCCCATGCCTGGCAAAAGTCCCTGGCCCTCTGGGATAATTATGGCGGCGTTTCTGTCGTTGGCAAGAAAAAAACGAAGAAAATTCCGGTAGATGTATCCTGGCCAATAGAAGCCGTGTTTTTTGTTTATCCCGGTAAATTAGCATACGGGCAAGGGGAGATGATTTTATGGGAACTCAAACTCATGGGTGCAGGGGCAGATCACAATGTGTTTTTGGAGATTATCTTGCCGGCACTGGAGGAAGCCGGGTTTGCCTCCGATACCCCCTGGCGCGGCTCGACCACATTATGGGGACACTACGATATCCGGGCCGTTTATGCGGCCCGGGGCAATCAATGGGAGCCGGTGGTAGAAAAAGGAAGATTGGATTTACGCTATCGTGCCACCCCCCTTCAGTGGACAGAAGGATTAGATTTCGAGTCAGGCACAAAACGATCTTTCGAACGTATGACCTGGGTCACACCTTTCGACCTTAGCGAGATGCCCGGCCAAAAAACAGAAAGGTACCGCAGAGGCCGCAGCAATAGGCCGCACAAGAATAAAGGCATCCCCCAAAATGAAGTGCCTTCTTTGAGGGGGATACTGGAAGCCTTGATGCTGCGTGTGAGCCAATTGTTGCCTGGCAAATACAATACCCCGGAAGACGCCTGGGAAATCGTTGGCGCGGAAGAGCAATTCAACCTGACGTACGCGCTGGAACAGGTCTCCCACATACCTATGCAGGGATATCAGTTAACCCAGGCTCCAAAGGAATGGCCGGGGCGCTGGATCGGATACCAAACTTTCGCATCTATCCCCCAGACAATTATCCCTTACCTTCAGTTGGCATCCATCCTTCACATTGGGAAACAGACGCACTTAGGATGCGGCACTTTCAGAATCGAGTGAGCCTGCTGTAATTATAACTTCTCAATAAATGGGGGGATGGGGGTAAAGCCACTAATTCCCGCGCTGAAACACGAGCAGCTTATCAACCCAACGAGTGGGGATCCATTTGAGAAAAACAGCCACCACCTTAGCATCCAGACCAACCACATAGCGGATTTTGGGCCGGCGCGCAGTCAGCGCATGGGCAACCGCTCTGGCTACGGCCTCGGGCGGGGTTCCCACCTGCTTTTCGTCCAATGATGAATCGATAAAACTTTTCAATGCCTTGCCGTAGAGTTCGTGGGCACGCGGCGGGATGTAGGCCATAAGGTCATCGGCCACAGAGGCCGATTTCTCCCAAATGGGGGTATTGATCCGCCCCGGCTCGATTATGGCAACGTGTATCCCCCAGGGCAGCAGCTCCCTCCGCAAAACATCAGAAAAGGCTTCGAGGGCAAATTTCGAGATCGAGTAAGGCCCAACGAGTTGCGCTGCAATGAGACCGCTGACTGAACTCATATTGACAACGCGTCCCTGGCCTTTCCGCAGCAGGGGGAGAAAGGCCTGCGTAACGGCAATCTGCCCCAAAACGTTGACCTCGATGGCCTGTCGAACTTTCTCGAGGCGGACGAATTCCATGGGGCCGGCTGCCACAACCCCGGCGTTGTTGACCAGCCCTGCCAGACCAGCCTCCCCCATAGCGGATTCAACGGTCTCCAGCGCGGCGGCGATGGATGCGCTGTCGGTCACATCCAGGAATACGGGTGTCAACCGGGAGGAGGCTTCCCGCGCTAAGGCCTGGGCATCGTCTGGTTTGCGAACCCCCGCGAAAACCCGGAATCCTGACTCGTCTAGATGCACCGCGCAGGCCTTGCCGATCCCGGAGGATGCGCCTGTGATCAGTACCGCGCCCTGTGTCACAATCGCACCGCCAGGAAGGGTACCAGCATATCTTCGGGGTGCAGGCCGCCATGCCGCCCGAGCAGGAAATCTTCTTTTTTGTCCCACCACAGATAGGCGCTGTCTTTGGCGGCAACTATCAAATCGCCCAGGCGGTCGCGCAGGTCGGGATGAGGCTTGCCGGGGCCAAACAGTCCGGCATCCACGGCGCGTTCGGGGGTTATCAAGGCGAACTGCCTTTCCCATACCCTCTCGAAATAATTACTCACCGCATCTCGCTGGCCGGGACGCGTGAACAGATACGTGAGCCGGCTATCACCGGTGGGCATGATATGCAATTGCCGGGTCAGTTCGGGATGATTGCTCAAAGAATAACTGGGATATATGGGGGTGTGGATTTGACCGTGGTCGGCGGTCAGGATGACCAGGGTGTCTTTGCAGGCCTCGGGGCTGAGGCGGTTGAGGAAGAATTGCTCGAAGGCCGCGCTGAAGCTGGTAAACTCCGCCGCGGCACGTTCGTCGTCGGGGCCGTAGGAATGGGAAAGCCCGTCCAATACTCCCCAATATGTCCAGATATACATGCGTTCGCGGGGCTGGCTCTCGATCAACTGGCGCACATTGACCCACAACTCGGCGGGGGTTCTGAACGGGTGGATATCGACATCTTTCAGGAACATCCGGGAAAGTCCAGAGTTGGCGATGGTGTAATGCTGAAAGGCATGAGCTGCCACGCCGTGGGTGTGCAGGTGCGACCCCAAAGTGGGAAGATTCAGGAATTTTTCCGGGTCGAAGCCGGCGCGTTCCAGGCCGCCAACATCGTCCCAGAATGCCATAGGAGCATGCGAAATCATATTGGCAACCATGCCATACTCTTTGAGCCACATTTCGTAGCCCACGATGCCGTGAGCCGCGGGACTCTGCCCAGTCCACAGGGTAGTGAGGGCCGCGTTGGTGGTGCTGGGGACAACGGATGTGAGGGGGGCCAGCAAGCCATCGGCGATCAGAGACTGCCAAACAGGAGCTGTGCCGTCTGCTATCCAGCGCTGCAAACGGTGAAGGGACAGAGCATCCATGAGAATCAAGATCACGCGGCGGATGCCGTTTCCCAGGGGTGAGAGAATCTCCGGGGTCAGCGGCCCAGCCCCCAATTCCGGTACGTTCATCCACCGGCAAACGCTGGAGGGGATGTTGAGGATGGATTGGTCGGCATATTTGGGGTAGATGACGTTATCCCCCAAATCCAGCCCGGGGAGGGTGTGAGTTTGCAGGCGGGGGAGGAGTTGACTTGTCAAGTCGGGCATGGAGGCTCCTTTGTTTGGGATACCGTTTGTAGTGACGCACGAGAGTGCGGTGTGAGTCAAGCGGGCACTCTCGACGGGCACTCTCGTGCCCTACTACGAACGAGGGGCGAAGAAAAAATAGGCCCCCACGAGGGGGGCCTAAGTCTAAGTCTAACAAGGGTGTTCTCTGATTATTCTTCCATCAGTTCTGCTTGAAGCTCGTTGGCATACACGGTCAGATTATCAAGGGTTTCTAGAATGACCGCGCCTTGCATGATCTCATTGAAAGCTTGCTCGGCAGCGTCGCGCACGCTCTGGTAGGAAATCAGCTGCGGCTCGTAGTAGCCGTAGGGCAGTAAGGCCAAAGCCTGGCCCCAAACGACATTCTCGCTGACATAGTCACCCAAGAATGCCTCTGTGCCAGCCCGGGTTGGGAAGTAACCACTGATCTTATCCCACTCGGCCTGGATTTCAGGGGAGGTGAACCACTTGATGAAGTACCAGGCAGCCAGTTGTTGCTCTGGAGTGGTAACTGTGACCATTATGTCACCACCGTAGATATTCTGAACTGGATCTGGAGTGGTGTGTGGGATGGCAGCAAAGCCCCAAACATCTGGCTCGCCGCCAGCTTCCTCGGCTGCGGTAGCAATATCACCGGCATAGAAGGGAATTCCGGAGCTGGAACCCATGGTGAAGATTGCGCGGCGGAAAGCGAGTTCGGGGTTGGGGTAACCCTCGGTAAAGAAGTAAGCACAGCCGTCATCAGCCATGCCTTTGAGTAAGGTCATAGCGTCAATGGTGGCCTGGCCATTGTAAACATAGCCCGTGCCATCCTCATTCAGGACGTCACCGCCAAAGGCAAAGGTCCAAGCTGCTAAGGCAGATGCATCATCGCGGAGGATAAAGCCGCCGGTGCCATCGCCATTGGCGGCCGCGGCCGCGCAAGCCATCTCGCGGAACTGCTCAGGGGTTTCAGGCGGGTTGCCATCGAAGCCCAGTTCCTGCAGCCAGGTGCTGTTGTAGTAAAGCCCTTCCATGGAGCGGTTGGGGGGGAAGCCAAGCCGCTGGCCGCCGTAAGCAGCGTGTACGCTCTGCTCCAGATAGGCGGGGAAGAAATCAGCTCTCTCCTCAGCGGTCAAGCCCCAGGTTGGGTCGTCGATGTAGAGATTCAGGTCCACCAGGGCGTCGTTCATCTGGTAGAAGGCCTGATCGTTCTGGTAACCGACGACGAGGGCCGAGGGCAACTCGCCAGCGGCGGTGCTGGCATTGACCTTATCGCGAATATCGTTGTAGTCACCCTGGTTTTGAGGTTCGATGGTGATGCCACACTCGTTGGTAGCATTGAACTGCTCAAGCATAGGCAGCATTTGCTCTTCGCGGGAACCTGAGTGGTTATGCCACCAGACGATGGTCTGGCCGCGAGGGTCCACGCCTGCTAGAGAGCCGTCTGTTGCTGGAGCACAGGGTTCTGGCTCCTCCACCACTACTTCGGTGGGTTCTACCACTACTTCGGTGGGTTCTGCCACTACTTCGGTGGGTTCTGCCACTACTTCGACGGGTTCCTCGGTAGGGGTGGTAGGGGTAGCTTTAGGGGCGCAGGCTGCTACCAGGAGTAGCATTAATGCAAGGGTTAGTATCAGCGCAAACAAATTACGGGTCTTCATTTTTTTTCTTCTCCTTCTATTCACTAGAGTTACATTGATTTCTCAGGTTCTGGAAGTTAATTGTTCAGATTTTCTAAATCGCACCACCTCCTTTCAATGGAATATTTATCCTTTCAATCCAGTTGTCGCGATACCTTCGGTAAATTGTTTCTGGATTAATAAATACATAATCAATATCGGAAGTATTGTAATCATTGCCCCGGCCATTTGCAAGTGTACTTGGGCACCAGCTTCGGTAATAAAACTGGAGAGGCCATAAGAAATCGGTCTCCAATCCAGCGTAGTGGTGACCAGAATTGGCCAGGCCAATGCATTCCAGGAACCAATAAATGAGAAGAGAGAAACGGTTAGTAAGGCCGGTCTTGCAAGGGGAATGGCGATCTGGCTTAAAAACCGCAAGTGTCCAGCGCCATCTATCTGGGCCGAGTCCCAAAGCTCACCAGGAACCTGGAAAAAAAATTGCCTCAATAGAAAGATCGAAAATGCACTGGCCATAAATGGAACTGTCAGGGCAGGCCAGTTGTTAATCCAGGGAATTGGCCCTACCCGCCCCAACCATGTGACTGTGATGAAGTTGGGAATCCAAACCACCGCTTCTGGAATCATGAGGGTCGAGAGCAGGAGTGTAAAGAGAAAATCTTTCGCTGGGAATTGGATGCGGGCAAAAGCGTAGGCAGCCAGGGTAGAAAACACAAGCTGGCCGCTGACGGTGATGGCAGCGATGATGACTGAATTGATGAAATAGTCTTTGAAATTTGCATCTGTCCACGCTGTTTCGTAATTTTCCCATTGCGGAACGCTGGGAAAGACAGCCCGCCCGGTCGCTTCAGTTAGATTCATCAAAGACCCGCTGACCATATAAAAGAAGGGCACAATGGCAATGACAGAACCCACAGTCAATACGATATATATCAAAATCCGGCCAAGATCGATACGGGGTGATAGGCGGAGATCTGCTATTCGAGGGGATCGTATTTTTTTGTTAGCCATAGAATACGCGCTCCTTAGCAATCCTGTTATTGATGACAGTCAGGATCAAGATCACACCCAGTAATACAAAGGATAGAGATGCAGCATAGCCATAGCGGGTATTGCGATTGAATTCGTTGAAGATCACTATGCTGGCAGTATCTACAGTGCCCAAAGCCGCCCCAGTTCGCAACACCCAAACGTGATTGAAAGCTTTGAAAGTCCCAATTACAGCCAGTAATGTCAAGAAGTAAGTTGTTGGCGATAGTAGAGGCAATGTAATATTACGGAACTGTGCCCACCGCCCAGCACCATCGATCGAGGCTGCCTCGTATAGCTCACCCGGGATGCCGCCCAAGCCAGCTAAAAAGATGACAGTATCGTACCCAATATAGCTCCATATATTATAAATGATAATCACAACCAGTGCCAAACTTGGCCCCACAGCCCAGTCGGGCAGGGAAATATCAGTCCCCGCGATAAGAGCGAAGATTCCTCTAGGTTCAGCGAGCCATCCCAGGGAGTCAAATCCTAATTTTGCCAATAAGCTATTGATGGGGCCAGTAGGCCGGCTCGAGAACAGCACCCGAAATACAGCTGCCGCTGCTACCGCCGGTGTGATATAGGGCAGGAAATAAAGCAGCCGGTACAGCGACTTTCCACGTATATTTTGGAAGAGCAGAGTCGCTAAAACAAGCGATATGCCCAACTGCAAAGGAACGGTGCCGACAGAGTAGTAAACGGTGACTTTCAATCCTTGCCACCAGGCCTTATCTCCCGCGGCAATCACCCGGGGCAACTCGGCAATCAGTACCCAGGCACCTACGGCTAACATCACCCCTGCTACGAGACGTATGATCATGCTGAATGTAGAACTGCGTCGAGAAGCGCTCTGCCAGGATAACCAGGAAAGCAAAAGCAGCAAAAATCCAGCACTGATCGTCACAACCTGTGCCCAAATCTCCAGGCTTCCACCGGCCTCCAAAGCTTCCGCGTAGGCCCTCTGGATTTCAAACCAGGTGAACCAGCCTAAAAGAATGGCCCCTCCGGTCAACAACAGCATCGTCAGCAAAGATGTGTAATATTCAGTACCGTGTGCAATCTGCTTTGGGAGTCTGGAAACCAGATATGCCAGTCCAACTCCAACCAACAGGACCAGCAATGAGGCCCATAATGCAGTTCGAACCACTGGTGTGCGCCAGGCTTCTCCTAATAACTGAACGAATAACTCTTGGGTGCGCTCCAATCCCTTAACTTTATCTGCGATGCCTAATATTTCTGGCAATAATATAACAACGAACCGGATAAAAGCTGCAATTCCTGTGGCAGTCACGAGGGCTGGCAATAGCCAGGGCCAGGGATTGTCTTGGCGTTCTTGAGCATTCTTCATCAGCCTGATCAGGTTGCGAACCACCAGGAATAGAGCAATAGCAACCAACCAGAAAAAGGCCACGTAGGCTAAATTATCGAGGGATTTTGCATAATTTTCTAAACCCACGAATCGGCCAGGAGTGATACGCCATTTGTGCAAACTGACATAAACAGCAAAGCCAATTGGAAAGAGGCCGAATGTGCCGATGATTATGAAAGCTGGCAAAATGAAAAGACAACCGGTTATACTCTCGCTCACATCCAGCCAGCGAATTCTCTTGTGCTTATACGTGCCACCAGGGGTAGAAGATGTAGTTACAGCCAATGGTACCCTCCTCCAAAATGTGTAGAAACAGGGAATAGCGAAATGCCCCCCTCCGCAGGAACTCGGTCAGCCTCAAGGCTTGATACTAACCATTTGTCGCTCAATATGAAACGCCTTCGAATGCCATAAATAGCACGGTCAGCCTGGTAACTCATCTACGGAAGTATACCAGAAAGCGCGTCACATCGGCAATATTCCTTTTGTATTCCTTTTGTAATCAACACCGAATTTTCCGAGTGCGTGGCGGGTGGCGGGTGGCGAGTCGGCGAGTCGGCGAGTCACCGAGTCAGCGAGTCAGCGAGTCAGCGAGTCAGCGATTCAGCGGGTCGGCGAGTCAGCGAGTCAGCGAGTCTGATTTCTAAACCCTGAACTCAAAACTCCTAATCTCCAATCTCCAATCTCCAATCTCCAATCTCCAATCTCCAATCTCCAATCTCCAATCTCCAATCTCCAATCTCCAATCTCCAATCTCCAATCTCCAATCTCCAATCTCCACCCTCCACGCACATCGTCCCGATGTTCCTACGGGATCAAATACATCGCCCCCGCGACTAAAATTCCAAAGAAGGTTCCCACCACCACAAAGGCTTGAATGACGGCGCTCGATTCGCGTTGGTCGGATAAAGACAAGGCCGGATAGATACCTGTCACTTTCAATATGGGGCCGCCAAGCCAGGTGAATGCTGTCCCGCCGATCAAACCGCCGATATGCCCCCAATTATCGATACCGGGCGAGAGTCCGATGACCAGGTTGATAAGGGCTACACTGATGATATTACTCAATGCCCGGCGGGCGACTCCTTCGAAAACATCCCGGTTTTGATACATAAACACCCCCTGCGCGCCCAGCAACCCGAAGATCGCTGTAGACGAGCCTAACGAGGGTGCGTCTGTGAACATCATCGAGGCCACGTTGCCGCCAAACCCGCTGAGCACGTACAAAGCCAGCAATCGCCAATGCCCGAAGTAACGCTCCAAACCTGGCCCAAACAAGTGCAGGGCGTACATATTGAAAGCAAGATGGGTGATGGAACCGTGCAAGAACATGGGCGTGAAAAGCCGCCATAATTCGCCATTCGCGATCAAGGCGTTCACCTTGAGGCCGTAGTAAGCCGGCAGATCAAACCCGATCAGGTATTCGGCGCCGACTTGGAGCAGGTACACGAGTATAGTGATTCCTAGCAGGGTGTAGGCCACATAAGGAGATGTAGCGGGAAGTTTGACCGGAACCTTACGGGGAGGCACGGGACTCGATGGAGGCGCGCCTCTCTCGAATTCCGGGGAGGGCGGCTCGTGTGGATTTGCTGGGTGTTGGGGGTATGGATTCATAAAGTCACTTTGCGGTGGTTCACGCGATGATGTTCGGCGTGGATGATGGCCTCGATGGTGTCCACAGCTTTGTCGAGATGATCGTCGCGGTTGACCACCACGTAGTCGAACTCGTCAACTCGTTTAAGTTCCTGACGGGCTGTGGCAATTCGCAGTTTCAATCCTTCAGGCTTTTCAGTCTTGCGGGTTGTGAGGCGTCTAGCCAATTCTTCTTCGCTCTCGGTGGTCAAGAAAATCAGCAACGCCCCAGGGCAAAGATCGCGGATGGTGGCAGCGCCTTGAACGTCGATCCGCATGACCACATCTTTTCCGCTGGCCAGCGCGGCGCGTACCTGCGCTTTGGGAATGCCCTTGAAATCGTTGTAAACAATGGCGTATTCCAACAACTCATCTTGCTCGATCATCTCGGCAAATTCGTCTTTGGAGAAAAAGAAATAATCTACGCCGTGAACCTCGTCATCGCGAGGGGGACGCGTGGTTGCAGTGACAACAAAATGGAAGGGGAAGCCGCGCTCTTCCATGCGCTGCACGATGCTGTCTTTGCCCACCCCCGATGGCCCGGAGATCACAATGAGCAATGGCTGCGGTTGGTGAGTATTAAAAGGTGTTTGTTTTTCTGGTATCATGGGATATCCTCCGCACCCGGATTATAATAGAGTTTAGCGGAAATATCGCAGTGGCGAGTGGCGAGTGGCGGGTGGAGGGTGGCGAGTCGGCGAGTCGGCGAGTCAGCGAGTCAGCGAGTCTGATTTCTAAACCCTGAACTCGAAACTCCTAATCTCCAATCTCCAATCTCCAATCTCCACCCTCCACGCTTCACGTTTCACGTCTCACGTTTCATTCCTACCAAATATACGCTATCGAATTGGAGATAATTATATGCCATCTTACGAATACAGATGTTTGGATTGCAAGAAACGTTTTGAAATTTTTATATGTTACAGCCAATACGGGGAGCTTGAAGTCCACTGCCCGCACTGCGATAGCGCCAATATCCAGCGCCGGATTGGGCGTATTCGGATCGCCAAGTCCGAGGACAGACGTATGGATGACTTGGCGTCCGATTTTGCCGACCCCGCAGCTCTGGAAGGGCTGGAGGATGATCCCCGCGCCCTGGGACGCATGATGCGCAAAATGAGCACGGAAATGGGCGAGGACATGGGGCCGGAATTCGACGATGTGATCGACCGCCTCGAAAAAGGCCAAAGCCCCGAAGACATCGAAAAAGCACTCCCGGATTTGGGAGGGGACGATGGGGGAATGGGGGGAATGGGAGGGATGGGAGGGATGGGGGGGATGGGGGGGATGGGGGGTTAGGAGGTTAGGGGGTTAGGGGGTTTGGCTGGCAAAGTAG
>JBDRGC010000336.1:0-6802 GCA_043818215.1 Chloroflexota bacterium
CCGCTTTCGCTTTCACGAAAAAGGGCATGTGCGGGGTGAAGATATGTACACAGTATTAGGGCAGAGCGAGGCGGGGCGATATTTGATCGTGTTCTTCATCTTCAACCCGGCAAACCGGGCATTGATCATTAGCGCAAGAAATATGAATCGATCTGAGCGTAGATATTATGAGCGAAGAAAATAGAAAAAAGGATGCAATTCCAGAAAATTTCAAAAGTATAGAAAAAGCGGCGGACTTTTGGGATTCGCACAGCCTTGCAGATTATTGGGATCAGACACACGAGGTTGAAATCGATGTTCGTGCCCCGCGCAGGCAGTGGATTCCCCTGGCATCGAACCTGGCACAGCAAACAATCGAGCGCGCCCGGCAGGAAGGGATATCCGTAGAGACACTGGTCAACGTATGGGTGGCAGAACGATTGCAAGTGTCATTATGACTGCCCTGGGGATTGCCCTGCACCCCTCACCAACTCCCAAACATCTTTTGGCCGGGCTGTATATTGGCATTGGTGGAGGATTATTCTTGTCGAGCCTGTTCTATTATGGGGTTTTAGTCTCTGGCCCCCAAGACCTTTAGGGTTTCCAAAACCCTAACCCGTACGAGCCGGAACCACGGATTACACTGATTTTACCCATAGGGCACGATGTCACAGATTTTTTCTTTTTGTTTTTTCCGTGCAATCCGTGACATCGTGCCCGAAGGGTAAATCTGTGGTAAGTGTTCTTGTTTTTGCACAGCATACCCTTCGGTATTGTGCAAGGAATCAACTACTAAGACCCTAAGAAATCTAACTATTTGCGCAGTATTCGATACCAATTCCTGAAGTTGTTGGTAAGTTTTTCTCTGCGTTCTTCGCGAACTCTGCGGTGAGATAACCTTTGTTCAGTAAAGTCATCCATCACCGCAATATGAGTGGGATATAAAATATAAATGTCTCTTGTGGCTCTGCACCCTCCAAAAAATTCAGCAAAACCAAATTTTGACCGCAGTCCTTCACGGTGTTGATAAAAACTTGAGGCGATAGCGGTTGACCGGCAGCATCTTTCAACTGCACCCATATTTCCCCTTGGGACGCAATTGGATAATATGCAAACGTTATTTCGTATCCCCCTGGGCCATAGTCCTCAGCCATCCCGGTTAACGTCAGTCCAAATACTGGCTGCCCTTCCAAAGTACCGCCCGCTTCGACGATCAAGCTTTCTACCGTATTCCCCTGCATATCGAACACCTGACCGGCAACTCCCAGCCAGTCACACCCATATATCCAGCTAGATATCGCCAGCGGCAAACCCGGCTGGATGCCGTAAAGGTAGATTACGGGTGTAGGGGACGGCACGGCGGTCGGCAGCTCGGTTGGCGACGCGGTTGGAAGAGGCGGGGTTGGCGTAGCGGGCGGGAGAGTCGGAGTCGGTGCCGCAGTCGGAGGAATTTGGGTTGGCGTTGCAATTGCTTCAGGCTTCGAAGCGGACTCAGGCATTTCACCCTCCAGCAGAACTTCATCTGCCGCCGTGGTGGGGGCAATATCCTCGCCGCCCGACGGGGGAATCAACACATCGCAAGAACTAACCGCCAAAGCCATGAGCAAAATAAGGAATGTGGATCGTATTGACATAATGCGACCTCCCGCAGCCACCAAAATAATTACCGCAGAGAACGCAGAGAGCGCGGAGTTTTTGCTTTTTTCTCTCAGCGTTCCCTGCGTGCTTCGCGGTGAAAAGATTTGCGCGCATGAGGCAAATCTTTGGCACTAACACAATAAGGCACTCAAAACTTCACCGCGTTTGTTGCAAGGTGAATGCCCAGGTTGTTCTGCTATTATATCCTGCCAAGCAACAAATATGATAAAATCCAGGCTCAGTAACCCAGCAAATCACAGAACCGCTTTCAAACACCCAATGAAAAAAATCATTCCGTCCCTAACAGGCACCCGCGACTTCTACCCCCAAGAAATGGCTGTCCGCTCCTGGCTGTATCAAAAGGTACGCCAGGCTTCAGAATCCTTCGGCTACCAGGAATACGAGGGGCCGTGCCTCGAAACCATCGAACTGTACGCTGCCAAGTCCGGTGATGAATTGGTCAAAGAGCAATCCTTTGTCTTCCCGGATCGAGGCGGTGACCTGATCGCGCTGCGCCCGGAACTGACTCCTACCCTGGTGCGGATGGTCGCCCAAAAACAACGCCAACTGACCTATCCGCTGCGCTGGTGGTCCTTTGGCCCTTTCTGGCGATACGAACGACCGCAGAGGGGACGCACGCGCGAGTTTTTCCAGTGGAATATCGACCTGATCGGAATCGCCACCCCCGAAGCGGATGCCGAAATTGTGGCCGTGATGGCTGCACTTTTCAAGTCGCTGGGCCTCACCCCAGACGAAGTTGCCATTTCCGTCAATAACCGCCGTCTGGTGGATAGTGAACTGGCGGCCCTGGGAATCGCGCCCCAACAGCGGGCCTCGGTTTCCCGGTTGATCGACCGCAAAGACAAGCTCAATCCCGATGCCTGGGATGAATACGCCATCGAAACAGGTCTGACATCCAAACAATTGGACAGCCTGAAAGCCATGCTGGACAACCAGGGATTGTGGGAAAAATCCGCCGAGCTGGTACAGTTCTTCGCAGCCATAGAGGCTTTGGGCGTGCAAAATTATGTGCGCTTCAACCCGCAAATCATCCGCGGGCTGGATTACTACACCGGTACGGTTTACGAGGCCCAGGCGCTGACTCCCGATATCCGCCGGGCGGTTGCGGGCGGGGGGCGCTACGACAACCTGATGGCCGACGTGGGAGGCGATCCCCTCCCCGGGACGGGATTCGCCATGGGGGACGTGGTCATCACTCTCCTGCTGGAAAAGTTCGGCCATATTCCCCAAGGATTAGATGTCTCTCCGGCCCCTGTGCTGGTTACTATCTTCGATGAAGCCAGTCTGCTGGAATCTTTCAAACTGGCAGCCGAATTACGCCAAGAAGGATTGCAGGTCGCCTGTTACCCCGCCCCGGCCAAACTGGGCAAACAATTCAAATATGCTGACCGCATCGGGGCGCGCCTGGCAGTGATTCTGGGACCTGACGAATTATCCCATGGGCATGTTGCTGTCAAAGATTTAAAGAGCCGAGACCAACATAACATTCCTCGGGGAGAGGCAGCCAAAACCATTCGGGAAATGCTTGCCGGAGATTATTCTCCGTGATAGAATCAACCCCGAGCGCGGCGGCTGTAGCTCAATGGTTGAGCACCGCACTGTGGATGCGGATGCTGCGGGTTCGACCCCCGTCAGCCGCCCCAATCAAAAACCGACCTGCTGAATTGCAGGTCGGTTTTGTTTTTGCGAGGTAATCGTTCAGGGGGCTGAACACTTACTTTCGACGTTGTGCAAGGGCAAGAAGGCGACCTTACTTCTTTTTGCCTTTCTTACCTTTCTTATCCTTCTTGTCCTTCTTACCTTTCTTGTCCTTCTTGGCAACCTTTTCTTTCTTGTCCTTCTTGACTACCTTTTTTTCTTCTACAACTTCTTCTACAACTTTTTCTTCAGCTTCAGTATTTTCTGTCATCGTTATAGTCTCCTCAAGATTGGATATTGTTTGATGGATTAAATCTTATCTCGCATTGCTATGCTAGTTTTATTATGACATAGAATTAATGAAAGTCAAGTCAATGTCATTAAGTTAAGGGTTGGTGTCTGTCGGATCATCGCGTAGCATCCCTTTGTGGGACGGATCCGGCAGGAGCAAAATTGGGTTTTCTTATATGCTCCAGGCGGATACAGCGGAACACCGCGGATACTTTTAATATTAATCCGCGTCACACTTGCACCTGCGGTGAAAGTGCAGGTGGCCGCGTTCTATCTCACCGGGACACTGAACACTTATCTGCTATACTATACCAATGTCAGTCTCCAAAATCCGCACAATACTCATCATTTTGGCAATCACACTCGGTGGCGCGAGTCTGGCCGGGTTATACTGGATTTTCGGGAATCTCCCCTCCCTGGATGACCTCCCTGAAGGCCTCGCCATCCCCAGCATCCGCATCACTGACCGGCATGGGCGCGGCTTGTACGATGTGCTAGATAACGAAGGGGGCCGTCACACCCCGGTTGCGCTGGATTCCATCCCCGCGGAACTCCAGCAGGCCACCATTGCCACGGAGGATCGTAGTTTTTACGAGAATCCCGGAGTCGATATCGTCGGCATCTTGCGTGCCCTGTGGATAAACCTGCGGGGCGGCGAGACTCTGGCCGGCGGAAGCACAATCACCCAGCAGGTCGCCCGCAACCTCCTGCTAACTCCCGAAGAACGCTTCGAACGCACCATCCGCCGCAAACTTCGTGAGAGTTGGCTGGCATGGCGGCTCTCGCGGCGTTTTTCCAAAGACGAAATTCTGGCGTTGTATCTCAACCAGATGTATTACGGGGGTATGGCTTACGGCGTCGAGGCGGCGGCCCAAACCTATTTTGGCAGGCCGGTATCCGAGTTGAATTTGGCTGAGTGCGCGCTGCTGGCCGGTCTCCCGCAGGCCCCTGCCCTATACAACCCGCTCATCGACCCAGAGGCGGCCCAAAACCGCCAACACATTGTGCTGGAACTAATGCTCAAACAGGGCCAGATCACCCGCGAGCAGCACGATCTGGCTGTTCGCCAACCTTTGGTCTACACCTCCGCTCCCTACCCCATCGAAGCGCCCCATTTTGTGATGAGTGTGCAGGCTCAACTCGACGCATTGCTTCCACCAGCCACTCGCAGCCAACACGGCGGATTGATCGTCCGCACCACCCTCGATCTCGATTGGCAGCACCACGCAGAACGCGCCGTGGATCGCCAGTTGCAGGCCTTGCGTGAAAGCGGCGCAAGCGGACAGGGTAACACCAGCACCCGAGGGGGCAACATGCCCGGGGGGCACAATGTCAACAACGCCGCACTGGCCGCCATCGATCCGCAAAGCGGGGAAATACTGGCCCTGGTGGGCAGCCCCGATTATTTCGACGCCGAACACGCCGGAGCCATCAATATGGCAATATCCCCCCGCCAGCCGGGATCAGCACTCAAGCCCCTGGTGTACGCGGCAGCCTTTGACCCGACGCGTCCCATGCCGCGGACGGCAGCTACGATGATTTTGGATGTGCGCACAACCTTCAGCACCCACGAAGGGGAAGCCTACACCCCCGCGAATTTCGACAATCTGGAACATGGCCCCGTCTCGGCCCGCGAGGCTTTGGCTTCTTCGCTGAACGTCCCCGCAGTGATCACGCTGGACTATATCGGCCTGGGCGATCTCTTCGATCTGGCAGCCGACCTGGGAATCTCCACCTTCGGCGATCCCGACAATTACGATTTGTCACTTGCCCTGGGTGGCGGAGAAGTCAGCCTGCTGGAACTCACCGCCGCCTACGCAGCTTTCGCCAACGGAGGCTACCGCGTCACCCCCTTTGGGATTCTGGCAATCACCACTACCGCCGGGGATGTCCTGTTCACCGCAGAAAATCCTGCTCCCGTTCAGGTTCTCGATGAGGGCGTCGCCTGGCTGATCTCCGATATACTCAGCGACAACGATGCCCGCATCCCTGGCTTCGGCCCCAATAGCAGTCTGCGAATCGACCGCCCCGCGGCTGTCAAAACGGGCACGACCACTAATTTTCACGATAACTGGACGGTGGGATACACCCCCGAATTGGTGGTGGGTGTATGGGTGGGAAACACCAACTACGAGCCGATGCGGGCGGTCACCGGGTTGAGCGGGGCGGCCCCAATCTGGCACCAATTCATGCGCGCCGCCTTGACCGGAATCCCGGAAAGCCAGTTCGAACAGCCTCCCGATATGGTTCAAATCGAGGTGTGTGCCCTATCGGGCTTGCTGCCGACCGAGGTTTGTCCTTATACAAAGTGGGAATGGTTCATCGAAGGCACACAGCCGGCCACTTTCGACACCGTTTACCAGCGGGTAGTGGTCGACTCTGCCACAGGGCTGCTGGCTGACGAAAGCATACCCCCCGGGCGGCGTACTACGCGACTCGCCCTTGACCTGCCCCCGCAGGCGCATCCCTGGGCCAGGTCGCAGGGCATCACACTGCTCAGTGACTTGCAAGTCAATAATGCTTTCTCATACGAGAGTTTTGTCACATTCCCCCTGCAAATCGTTTCCCCAGGGCAAAACGCGGCCTACCGCATCTCATCCAATATCAGCCCGGGGGCGCAACAAGTCCACGTCGAGGCGGTTACTTCGGTTGGGTTGAGCGAAGTCAGTTTGTGGCTGGATGGCGTTTTACTGGTCACGCGCGCCCAGCCGCCTTTCGATGCCTGGTGGCCCCTGGAGGTTGGCGAGCATAGTGTTTGGGCAAAGGGCCTCACCTCGGGAGGGGAATTGCTCCAGAGTCCGGCGGTGAATTTTGTTGTAAAAGCGGATGAAAATCAATAGGCTTATTTGGTTTGTAGTGATGCACGAGAGTGCGTCGTACCCAGGGGGCAAATGCACCTTGCCTGATTTTACTCCTCTACCTCACTTAGAATTCTTTTTTCGTAAAACCATCGCCCCACCCGCAAAAACCAATCCTAGCAAACCAGCAGCGAACACACCCAGCGGCACGCTCCTAATGGATTTTGATGACCCTGAAAAATGGACTAACTCTATTGCTGTAGGTACATTGTAGGCCCGAACAATCGTAGAATCTTGGACAACAGAAAAGTCCGCATAATCGACTATTTGAAACATTACATTGATCTGTCCAGTACAACTGGCAAAGTTCACCCCTTCGGTATCATCCCCATACTTTGCTTTTAGTTTAGCCTTTCCTTCTTGTCTCCACTTTGGGT
>JBDRGC010000337.1:0-3589 GCA_043818215.1 Chloroflexota bacterium
GAGGGAGGGTGATCCCATCAACTGTCATTGCGAGGAATGAAGCAATCTCCTTCTCGTCAAGGATGAGATTGCTCACCTGCACTGCACCAAACGCAGTGCGGTGCAAGTGTCAGCGGTAAAGCTGCTTCGCAATGACATCGAATTTGGAATGTGACATTGTCAAAGTAGTTACAAATACTCCAGGTATAAATTAATGGCAACACAGTTCTCGGTGCAAGACGGAAGAAAATGGAAAACCCACTTCTTTACAATCTGGGGAGGGCAAGCTTTTTCGTTGTTAGGCAGCCAGTTAGTCGGCTTCGCCCTGATATGGCATCTAACCGTTAGTACTGGTTCGGCGACGGTACTGGCGACGGCCTCACTGGTGGGCATGTTGCCCCAGGTTGTACTCGGTCCGATTGTCGGTACACTCGTTGACCGCTGGAACCGCCGCATCGTCATGATGGTGGCAGATACGAGCATTGCTCTGGCTACCATCGGATTGGCGATTCTGTTTGCTCTCGATATTGTCGAAATCTGGCAAATCTACGTTTTGATGTTCGTCCGTTCTCTGGCTGGCGGATTTCATTTCCCCGCTATGGGAGCCTCCACCTCGCTGATGGTTCCCAAAGAGAATCTCACCCGCATACAAGGCGTCAACCAGATGTTGAACGGCGGTCTGAATATTGTTTCGGCGCCGCTGGGCGCTATCATGTTAGAATTGTTGCCCATACAGGGGATTCTGGCCATTGATGTGATCACGGCGATTGCGGCAATTGCGCCTTTATTCTTCATTGATGTTCCGCAACCCGAACGGATCCAAAATGGGGATGTGGGCAAGATCGGACAGCCATCGGTATGGCAGGATTTCAAAGCCGGGTTTCGTTATGTGTGGACTTGGCCCGGTTTGATGATAATTGGAGCCATGGCAGTTGTGATCAATTTTTTGCTCACACCGGCTTTTTCGCTGCTTCCGCTGTTGGTCAAAGACTATTTTGGCGGGAGCGCGATGCAACTAGGCTGGGTGAATGCCGCCGTGGGTATTGGCGTCATTCTCGGGGGGCTGACGTTGAGCGTATGGGGAGGCTTCGAGCGTCAAATATCGACATCGCTGGTTGGGCTGGCAGGCATGGGCATCGGCACTCTGGTCATGAGCCAGGCGCCCTCCTCAACCATTCTTTGGGCTGTTATGGCGGCTTTCATTGTCGGTTTTATGCAGCCGATCACCAATGGGCCTATTTTTGCAATCATGCAGACGGTGGTTGATCCAGATATGCAGGGGCGCGTCCTCACCCTGCTTAACAGCGTGGCAGGCGCGATGGCGCCGATTGGGCTGCTGATAGCCGGCCCTTTATCAGATCGAATAGGTATTCAGACCTGGTTCCTGCTCGGTGGATTGATTTGCGTGTTGATGGGGATCGCGGGTTTCTTCATCCCCGCTCTGATGAATATCGAGGCGGATCGCACCGCCAAAATCGGGCCTGAAGAAAAATTTGTGGCAGAATCTGGTATCGGAAATTAAACCTTTTCGAGTTTCATTAGTAATCTCTATGCGGGAACGTGTCATTTCAAGTAGCAGAAAGGAAGTCGAGATGCACGAACAAAATACTATGAGATGGAAACCCCAATTGATAATAGGAATCAGCTTAGTACTGGCCCCGCTGATCATTGCTGCTATCTACATACTGGTTGTCAATATCCACAGCCTATATCGTTACGACCAGGTGTACTTTGACGCTGAGTACCGGGAAACTTATAGTTCCCCGGGAACAGTTGCCATAGCTCTGGAACAGGCCCTTCGGAACGGTGATGCGCAGCTTTATTCTGAGCTAACCGGATTGCGCGGCGGCAAGGCCAGAATTGTTCAGCCAAAACCCAGCATTGTTTTATCCATTCTCATAGATGTGGATGATAGGGATTATTTCCACTATCTCTATTTTGATATCAATACCTATCTACGCGAAACCCATTATATAAAGGAAGTACACGGGCGTTGGGTTGCCACGCCCCAAGATGCTTACTTCTACTTTGACAGCGGGGAATGGACGACGGTGTTTACTCCCCTTGCTGCAATCTGGTGGGCGGTATTGACAGTCGTTGCGCTGGCAATCTATGTGTCGCGCTCCGCCGCCCGGACGCGGGCATCATTTGGAAGAGCATGATGTTGAGAGTGGATTTGAGATGACTAAAACATAACCATGGAAACAAGTAAAAAACAATCTTTACTAAGCCCACTTATGCGCTGGTTCATGTTTGCAATGGTACTTGCCAACATAGCTGGCTCGATGTTCCCCATGCTGATGGCCATCTACCTGAACGAAGACCTGGGGGCCGATGTGCGACAGATAGGACTGGTCTTCACGCTTTCATCGGTGGTGATGCTGTTCATGCAAATCATCGGTGGTTGGGTATCCGATTCCATTGGTCGCTTGCGCGCCATTGCTATCGGCAGCGTCGGGGGCATCATCGGTTACGTGGCCATCCTGCTGGCTCCCACCTGGCAATGGATGCTGGGCGCGATTGCGCTCAGTCAGATCCCCTACGCTTTGGTCGGCCCCAGCTTTGGGGCCTTCATCGCCGAGAATTCTACCAAAGAAAACCGCGGCCAGGTGTACGGCATCACAGATACCATCTTTCAAATCACAGGCGTGATCGGCCCTCCGTTGGGCGGTTTTCTGGCGGGTGCTTATGGATTCAAGGCCATGTTCCTGGCATCGGCGATTCTGTATTCCCTGGCCGCTTTGCTGCGCATTTGGATGGCAACCACCGTGAAATCTGCCACCGAAGCGACCCCGCAACAACTCACGGTAACATCGCTGAAAACCAGCGTCAAGACCATGTTTGGCATGATCCTCGGCGGCGGCGTGCTCACCTGGATATTCATTACCGACGGTGTCCGGGATATCGCCTTCCGACTGTCGGGCGAATTGCAGCCTCTATACCTCAAAGATGTCGGCGGGATCACTGTGGAGCAGATCGGCATCCTGGGCGCGATCTTCTCCATTGCCATGATGGCTACCCCAATCATCTCCGGCAAAATCTCAGACAAATACGGCGAGCGCGTTCCCATTTCGGCAGGATTTCTGCTGGTGTTCGGGGCATTGATGATCTTCCTGAACGTGCATGCCTTCATTGGGTTCGCCGCCACCTGGGTGGTCTTCGGCATTGGTGTGGGCTTGCTGAGTCCGGCTTATCAGTCGTTGATCTCGAAAGTGGTGCCACAAAAAATGTTGGGGACCTTCTCCGGCCTCTTCCGCAGCAGCCTGGGGCTGATCTCCCTGCCCGCGCCCTATATCGGCGCTGTCTTGTGGGAACGGTTCAACCCGCAATTACCGTTTGCTATCACCGCAGTGGCTGCTTTAATCACCATCATCCCGACCTGGCTCTTTTTCAAGGTGCCGGATAATATACATGATTCGTTTGATCAACCTGAGACTTAGCAGACATCAAGCCCCCCGCCTCATCCTGAGATGGGGGGCTTGTTTCTCATGTCACGTGATTGCGTAATCACCCCCCTGGCCTGCGGCCATCCCCCCTTTTTCGCCACGGTGATTTTGGCTTTACAGGTGCTTGCCGTGGCGAAATTGGGGGGACCGAGGGGGGTCACACA
>JBDRGC010000338.1:0-3292 GCA_043818215.1 Chloroflexota bacterium
TAACTTCAAATCAACTTATCTCAATGATAAATCAGGCTAGCCAGAATCTCAATCGTCTTTCACCTGCCCTCACCCTGCAACCCACGCCAAGTGAACAGGTTGATGCGTCACTGATAGAACTGCGTGATGAAAAGAAATTGCAGACACCCGAAGCCATGCTCATCTTGAAGAGCATGGCCGAAACTAACGCTATCGGCCATGCGACGTATATTGGGCGCTTCATTTTCGTTGATATGGCTGTTTATCACCCCCAGAGTGACACACTCCCCATTATATCTCTATCTTCCCAGCAGGAGAAAATCCGTCTGCAAAGCCCTCCTCCAGTTGAGGAGACTATTCTTCTTCTCTCAGAACAGGTTGGAAGCATAATGCTTGATTCTACTAACGTTGAAATGAAACTTTCCCGACTGGAGGGATTGTTGCTGATGGCCGTCATTGACGCGGCTCGGCGGACAGAAATGCAGCGTTTCTTGCACGGCGATGACCAATCAACAGAAGAGTTGAAAAGCGCCCATGTTTCTGAATCCTTTGATACTGCGCGGGGTGGCGCCCAATGGCTGACTCCATATCTACAAGATTGTCTTGTGCTCGAGTCACCCATGGGTCCAGAATTTCATTCCGGGCTTGCCAGCCTCGCTGAGAAGGGCTTACTCTCCCTGGGACGCGACAGCATCCAACTGACCTTTGAAGTACAAAAGTTGGTTTCAAACTTCCTCCTCGTCGAAGGTCACCTCCGGCTGCGTTCAACCATGCTTTCGGAAGTAAACGACAACCCATCCTATTTCGAGGTCAGGGTCATACAAGGTCGCACTGGCGCGTTTCTGGTGTGGATGCCAATAGGGGATGAAATCCGTTTGCTTAGTGCCAGCGGAGCGGGTGTACTCAATCTCGTCGAGCAATTCCTCTTATCCCCGCAAGGCGTATTTGGTAAGAAATTAGCGGTAAAGAAAAACGTTGTCCAAATACCACCCCCCGAGAAATTAAGTTGACAAAGGAATTTCACCATGACATTCGAAGAAGCGATGCAAGAGTATTGGCGTTCACGCACCAGTCACGAGGCAGGGACGCTCAACTCCGAGGATTTCGAGACCGCAGCGAATGAGATAAAAGTCACTGACGCGGATGGTGTTCTTTGGCAAATCGGTATAAAAAGCGGACTCTGGTACCGCTTCGACGGTCAACGGTGGGTGGAGGAAGTTCCGCCAACCCGACCTTTACCCGCCTCAACCTCTGCAACATCCCCACCTGAGTCAGTCCACAAATCTCTTACCCCACCGCCTCCGGCTGCACCCGCGCCAAAAAGGTCGAAATTGCTTACCTGCTTTCTGCCGGCCGCTGGTGGTGTGGTCTTACTGTGCGTTGCCTTGGTTGCTGTTCTTATTCTTGCCGGCAGGTTGAATTGGAATTTCACACCGGCTACCGCTTCTCAACCAGCACAGACAGTCTCTGAGACTCCACCAGTAATCGTTCAATCCGAAACACCCCAGGCCACTTACCCGACCGCAACCAATATCCCCGCCATGCAGGAAGTCATAGAAGGCCTGGGGGTTGTGGATGCCACCCTTACTCAGGATCGTTGGGGCGGGTTGAAGATAATTGGACTATTACGTAATAAGAATCCCTTTGCCGTACGTGATATTAGCTTGCAGGCCAGTCTCTTGGATGGATCTGGAGCGCTGCTCAGTGAACAATGGGCCTATATATCTAGTTTGGGGCCGGGATCTGAATTCCTTTTCATCGTTTATACCGATACCAACTTCCAAGCTGTCAGATCGTACGAAATTGTTATCTCGCAAGGAGTCTATGATGATACCTACACAGGAGATCAAGTCAAGCTGGGGTTACAAAAAAAACGCATAACAAACTGGAAGGATCACGGAATTGTTATTTGTGGCGAATTGATCAACCAAGGGAACCATGACATTTACATCATTGAGGCAACTGCAGCCGTTTTCAACCAAAGTGGGCAGATACTAGGTGCGGTAGAACCATATGTACCTTACCAATACCTTAATCCCCAGGAAACTATCCCGATCTGCTTCGAGCTCTCTGATCTGCCCGATAGCATAATTCAGGAAATTTCAGACTATCAACTTTTTATCGCAAGCTCTCTCGAGGATGCTCCTGCCGATTTACCCATAGTAACCTCAGTGGACAATTTCTACATTGACAGGTACGGAATCGTGCATCTCGTTGGATTGATCACGAACAATGGAGACACGCCCGCTTATCCATTCCTTGTGGCAGGATTGTACGATAAGGATGGAAACGTCATTAGCGCGACCAATTTCTACCCCAGCCCAAATATAATTTTTCCTAATATGAGCATTCCTTACGATATACACAACTGGGGCCCCGTAAATGACGATCCAGGCTTATCCCAGGAAATCGTCTCATACCAAGTTATTGTCGGTATAGAGGAATTCACCGATAAACCAGCAACCCCCATTGCAATCACTCAAGGGGATCCCAAATGGGGTTATGAGAATGGATGGGTTAATTTCACCGGGCAGGTGATCAATCCAGCTTCTGGACCGCTGGATATATACATCGTCGCGGCCGTTGTAGACAAAACATCCAACAAGTTGATTGCAACCGATGTACGTATCTTGAGTGCTGCTGCTCCAGGCAGCCACACGTACGAAATCTATGTATCCATGCCGGAGGGGTTTGACCCTCAAACAGCCATCTTCGGAGTGGATGTCATCGGGAAACAACCCTAAAAAATAACCACCTACGGTCTCTGTTGAAAGCAGATTTATCTAAACAGTATTGCCACTAAAACGACATCCCCGCCATTTTCTGAGTGGCGGGGATGTCCGTTACTAATCGCTCTCCATCGCTTCGGCGTGGTACCCTTGCCGGGCCACAGCCGATAAAATCTGCGCCTCGCTGACCTGCGTCTCGTCGTATTCCACAACCATTTGCTGCTTTTGGTAACTCGCTGAAACCCGCTTGATCCCCGGCAGGTCGTCCTCGATGCTCTCCACGCGCATCACACAGTCAGGCAGGTTCACTCGACCCGGTAACTTTTCAAGCGTAAACTATTGGATACCACAAAGACACTGCTGAACGCCATCGCGCCAGCCGCGATCATGGGGTTCAAGAATCCTGCCGCCGCAGCCGGGATCAAAACCACGTTGTAGAAAAAAGCCCAGAACAAGTTTTGCTTGATGGTGCGCATCGTGCGCCGTGAGAGGGCAATCGCCCGCGCCACGCCGCGCAAATCGCCGCTGATGAGCGTGACCGGAGCAGCCGCCATGGCCACATCTGTTCCCGTGCCAATCGCAAT
>JBDRGC010000339.1:0-14086 GCA_043818215.1 Chloroflexota bacterium
CCAACTGCTCCACCAATTTTGACGGTTTGCTTTCATAGTCGCGCTCCTTTGTGTTTCTGCGTGACCCAAGCATCCATCTAAATGGCAGATATGTCAACTCATTTGCTTATTCAGTTTTTAAGGTGCGAAATTTAGGCTAAGATCCCCAAATCCACGCCCGGCGATGCTCACAAAATCCCGTATTGGAGGATAACAACTTTCTAGCTCTCCAATCAATTCAGCATCTCTACCCCCACCCCACATATATGTTTTCCAAAGCCAATCATTTTCTAGAAACTCACTTTGGCGGGCTTTATGTAAATCTGTTTTATCAATGACAACAGCCTGCAAATGTTCTGCAAAGGCACCGCGTTTTATGGAAATGTATGTAATTCTATTTTGTAAAGATTCCTCTATTCGGACTGGTGTAAAAAAGACTGCCGCGAACGGGGCAATGGCTTCTTTTCTTTGTTTTCGGAAATATACGTGGCGCACGTGAGCAAAGTTGTAAACAGCGCGGATATGATTCTCTCTCAGCCATCGTTGGCGCAATGCTTTGCTCTTAGCTTGATGCTTGAATAGCACCCCTGTTGAAACCAATAAACCAATCTCGCCGCCCAGTTTCAACAAGCGCTGTGTTCGCCATATAAAACATTGAGAAAGCTCTCTATCGCCAACCGGGTATCGAAACGCCTGACACCATTCTACAGCTGATTGTTCATCCGGCGATTTTATCGAAGCTGAACCCCAAGGCGGGTTGCCAATAATGACATCAAATTGACCTTCTTCCAAAGGTAAGATATCCTGCTCAAGCATTCGAATATCTTTAGCCCTACCGGCGTACGGCCCTTTCTGTTCAATCCGCTCTCGCAATTCATCGTGTTCAGCAGGTGTAAGACAAAACGCATTCACAGGGAATAAATTTTTTCCACTATCCGGTCGATCAGGTTCATACACCAGTTTGGGCAGTTGCTTATGCCTGCGAATATCGGGTGGTTCCCGAAAGTCCAAAAAAGCGAGATACAGGCTAAATGCCGCTATCTGCACAGCAAATTTATTTACATCAATGCCCACAATGCGCTCTTTCAGTAGTTTTATTAATACTTCTCGTGGTAATTGATTGATACCGACACCCTGTCGTTGACATTCGTGGTAAACCATGCGCTTATATGCTTCCACGAGAAAAATTCCCGATCCACAGGCGGGGTCAAGTACTCGTGCACCTGCGTCGAGTCTGTCTTCCGTCAGACACTCTGTGAGAACGAAGTCAACTAAGGTAGTCGGTGTATAGTGAGTGCCTTTATCTTCTCTTCCCCCATGTTCGTGATAAAACTCTTCATAAATATTACTAATAAGTTCTATAGGGATGATGTGAAACTGGTAAGCCCAAAAGAGCAAATCAGGTTGGTCCCCCATACTTCGGCCTGATAGGAAGTCCTGCAACAAATGTAAATCCGATTCTTGAATTGCCCCCTTCTCCTCATAACTTAGCGGGAACAGATCTCCATTGAAATCCTCATTCAATTTGTAAAACAGTTGGTAAGTGTCCTCTTTGCTGCTCAAAACATCAGCATAACAACGATATTTTCCATTCCTGCTGACATCTTCATCAGCGAAGTAATCCTCTACCAGTACCTTACGATCTTCAAGGTATCGAATAAAAATAGAACGTCCAATCAACGCGTGGACATACTCCCGCTTCTTCCCATTCGGATCTTCTAGTTTTTGTCGCAGTAATCGCAAGTTCTTGAGCAGCCATTGATCAACGCGGTTCTCATGGTCAAAGTTCTCGCTTCTCCGCTGAAAGAGACGTCCACTTTCAATTTCTGAGCGCGAGAACTCATGCAGTGTTTCGGCGACCTGCGTGATATCCTTTACAATCTCCAAATAACGTCTCTGAGAGTCCCACTCTTCTAAATCAGGGGCTGGTTTTTGATAAGCACTATAGACACGCAATTCGCCCGGTAGGGCTACAAAAAACAGAGGAACGCGGCTTGTATTCCAAACCCTCAAGTGCAGTTGACGAATTTCATCCTCGACTGCTTCAGTGTCTGCATTTAAATCAGTATCACATTTGAAGAATAAAACTGTAGGGTAATCCCCCACGAAAAAAATGCTCTCAGCGTCAAGATCACGGGCTTGTTCAAGCCAACTGACCTGGGCTAAACCAGGCTGGAGGGTAGTATCAGCTAATTGATAGTAACCAACCCCCACCGTAAATTCAAGTTTTTTATAAGCTTCCCGTAGAAAGTCGCCAGAGTTTGTTTGTGTACTAATCATTTTGGCTGCCCACTTCCACAGTACATCCTGCTACCATAAACAAAGTTTACAATGATAACCGACCCTAGTTACATTATACTACAAGTCCAGAACAGGCGTTCGTGAAAATCGGGTACAATTGTCCTGTTCTCATAGGAATGTCTTATGACCAACCTCATCATCAACGTCCCACTAACCCGCCAAATCTTAACCGGTTTCATCAGCAGCGAAATGAGGCGGGCCGGATTCAGCCGGGGGGTGATCGGCCTCTCCGGGGGCATCGACTCGGCCCTGAGCTGTTTCCTGGCTGCCGAGGCTCTCGGCCCGGAGAACGTCCTCGCCGTGCGGATGCCCTACAAGGCTTCATCGCCAGACTCGCTGGCACACGCCCAACTACTAATCGAGGCCACTGGCGTGCAGTCCCTGACCATACCCATCACCGCAATGGTTGATCCACTTTTCGACCGTTTTCCTGAGGCCGGCGCCCTGCGCCGCGGAAATGTGATGGCCCGCGCCCGCATGACCATACTTTACGACCAGTCGGCAGCCTGCGACGGATTGGTGGTCGGCACCGGCAACAAAACTGAAATCCTACTGGGGTACACCACCCTGTACGGAGATTCGGCTTGTGCCTTCAACCCCATCGGAGACATGTACAAAACCCAGGTGCGGCAACTGTCGCGTGCGGTTGGCCTTCCCAGCGTCATAATCGACAAACCTCCCTCCGCCGACCTGTGGACTGGGCAAACCGACGAAGATGAGTTGGGCTTCACTTACGAGGAAGTCGACAAATTGCTCTACTTGCTCATCGACCAACACTGCACCCCCGAAGATTGCGTCGAGGCCGGGTTCTCAGATGTCTTCGTACGCCAGGTCGTCGAGCGGGTACGCGGCAGCCAATTCAAGCGCGTTATGCCGCCTATTGCCAGGCTGACCAATTTCACCGCTTGACTCCTGACGCGTTTCACTCCACACATCAGGAATATAAGTTCAAGCGGTTGTGTCAATAGAACGCGGACACCTGCACTTGCCGCAGGTACAAGTGTCCGCGGTCTATTTTAGCTGCGGTTGAGTAGCTATTTTTGGGGATAGTTAGTGTGTGGCTAATTCCCCCACAATCTCCCGCACCAACCCCGGCCCAGCGTAAATCAACCCCGTGTAAACCTGCACCAAAGACGCACCCGCATCCAGCATGGCACGCGCATCCTGCGGTGACATAATTCCCCCCACCCCGATAATTGGCAGCTTTCCGCCTGTGAGCCGTGAAATCTGGCGCACCACCTCGATACTGCGTTGACTCAGCGGCGCGCCGCTGAGTCCGCCTGCCTCGCCTCCCACAGGGGAGCGCAACCCCTCCCGGCTGATACTCGTGTTGGTGGCAATTACCCCGTCCATCCCGGTGCGGATGATGGCATCCAGGGCGTCGTCGAGTTCGGCGTCGGTCAGGTCGGGGGCCAGCTTGACCAAAATTGGACGGGGGACGGGGGACTGGAGACGAGCAGCGGCCAGTTGACCGAGTAAATCTGCGAGCAATTCGCGGGCTTGCAGGCGGCGCAGGCCCACAGTGTTGGGCGAACTGACGTTGACGGCCATATAGTCGGCCAGGGGCGAGAACTTTTCCAACAAGTAGAGATAATCGCGAGCGGCTTCTTCGTTGGGGGTATCTTTGTTTTTGCCGATGTTGAGACCTAAGACGACGGGGGACGGAGGACGGGGGACGGGGGACAGACGATGGGCCACGAAATCGGCTCCGCGGCCGGGGAAGCCCATGCGGTTGATGACGGCCTGCTCCTCGGGAATGCGGAAGATGCGCGGCCTGGGGTTGCCCGCTTGGGGCCGCGGCGTGACGGTCCCAATCTCGATGTGCCCAAATCCCAGGCAAGCCAGCCCCCGCCAGGCCAGACCGTCTTTGTCGTAACCCGCGGCCAATCCCACGGGATTAGGGAATGTCAACCCGAAGGCTTCCACCGGGGATTGGCTGCGCGCGACGAAGGAGCGCTGAAGCAACCACCGCAGTGGCGAAAATGCACCCGTGATGCGTAAAATGTGAATAGTGAGCTCGTGGGCGCGCTCGGGGTCGAGGCGGAAGAGGAGGGGGCGGAGGAGTTGGTACATTTGGGAACTAGGGATTAGGGGTTAGGGACTAGGGGGTTAGGGACTAGGGGGTCAGGGGACTGGGGCCAGGCAATTAGTATGTTACAAATGAAATCCTTGCACAAAAAACAAGAACATTTACCACGAAGGCACAAAGGCACGAAGGAAAAACTTTTAATATCTTAACTTTGTGTCTTGGTGCCTTAGTGGTGAGAAATTCCTTTTGGTTCCGGCTTGTCCGGGTTAGGGACTAGGAATCATGGACTGGTGTACTGATCCCTGGTGCCTGATCCTTGACCCTAGCCCCTAGCCCCTAGTCCCTAGCCCCTGATCTACCGTCTCGCCAGGAACTCTCTCACTTCGATTATCTTCTTGGTTTCTACCTTCCCTGTCTGTGCGTAATAATCCAGCAACTGCGGCAGGGTCAACACGGCGTGGAGGCGGTAGCCGCGCTCGGCCAACACGTCGGCCCCGCCGGACTGGCGGTCGATGAGCACGAGTACATCTTCGACTTCCAATCCCGCGGCGGCAAGTTGCTCGATACCCTCGAATTTGCTGCCGCCGGTGGTGATGAGATCATCGACCACCACCACTCGCTCACCCGGCTTGAAGACGCCTTCGATGGCAGCCTTCGTGCCGTAAGATTTGGCTTCTTTGCGCGGGTATATCATCGGCCACCCGCCGTAGAGGCTGATAGCGGTGGCGATGGGCATAGCCGCGTAGGGCAGCGCGGCCAGCCGGTCGAAGTGTAAATTACGCAAGATGGGCACATAAGCAAGCGCGACTTCGGACAACAATTGGGGGAAACCTGCCAGACGGCGTAGATCGATATATATCGGAGATTCAATCCCAGATTTGAGGGTGAAGCGGCCAAATTGGATGCAGCCAGCGTCTAGGAGACTATCGGCCAGTTTCCGGTGTTCAGTATTCAGTGCATAGTTTTCAACGACCGCAGACTGAATACTGAACACTGAACACTGAACACTGAATACTGATCTTTCCCGATTGATCGCCTCCCGCAACTCCCGCGCCGCCTGACGGGGATTCTTCGCCCGCGAGATGCCTCGCGAGACCGGGATGAGCATCCCCAGCCCATCGGCGCGCAGACCAGCGCGGAGGGCAGCGCGCAGGTCACCTCCCTGCGCGCCAACGCCGGGGGCCAGAATCCACACCTCGGGGGCCGCGGCCCGGACGCGCGCCAGAGATTCGGGCTGCGTGGCCCCGACGACGATGCCGAGGTTGTCGCGAGTGTTCCAGGTTTGGGCCAGTCGGGCGACATGAATGTGGAGCGGGACGGGGGACGGAGGACGGAAGACGGGGGACGGAGGACAGAGGACGGATGGCGAATGGCGAATGGCGGATGGCGAATGGCGAATGGCGGATGGCGAATGGCGAATGGCGGATGGCGAATGGCGAATGGCGGATGGCGAATGGCGAATGGCGGCATTGTCGCCGCTCTCCAATCTCCAATCTCCAATCTCCAATCCCCAATCTCCAACCTCCAATCTCCAATCTCCAGTCACCAACAGATCTTGCAAATCAGCCGCCCCCGGGTTGGATGTCTTGCACAGCAAAAAGGCGCCCTTTACAGGGTCGGTGATGAAAGGATCAATCGAATCTTTGCCGAGATACGGCGAGAGGGTGATGGCATCCGCTCCGAGAGTCTGGAAGGCCGCCTGGGCGTAGGCCTGAGCCGTTGACGAAATATCGCCGCGCTTGGCGTCCAAAATCACGGGAATGCCATCGGGGATAGCCGCAATCACATCCCGCAAGGCAGCTATCCCTTCGGGGCCAAGGGCCTCGAAAAAGGCGGCATTGGGCTTATAGGCCGCGGCCACATCAACGGTGGCCTCTATCAATCGGAGACAAAACTCCATAGCGGCAGCCCCGGACGCAGGCTCCGGTAAATCACTCGGATGGGGGTCGAGGCCGACACAAAGGAGGGAATCAACCGCGCGGATTCGGGATTCAAGTCGAGAGAAAAAAGTTTTCATAGAAATCTGACGGGGCGGAAGACGGGGGGCGGAAGACGGGGGACGGAAGACGGGGGGCGGAAGACGGGGGACGGAAGACGGGAGACGGAAGACGGGAGACGGAGTCTTATCATCGGTCCGGTCTTCGGTCATCCAACATCGGTCATCCGTCATCAGTCATCGGTCTTACGTCTGCTAGGCCTTCCCCAACACCATCGCCAACAATGCCATGCGGACATAGAGGCCGTATTCCATCTGGCGGAAGTAGGCCGCGCGCGGGTCATCGTCGAAGTCCATGCTGATTTCGGTGACGCGCGGCAGGGGGTGCATCACGATCATGCGTTCTTTGGCCGCTTTCATGAGTTCGGGGTCGATGACGTAAGCCCCGGCAACTTTTTCGTAATCGGCCAGATCAGCGAAGCGCTCTTTTTGGATACGCGTAACATAAAGCACATCGGTTTCGGGCAGGGCCTCTTCGATGGCGGCGTATTCGGTTTGCTCGACACCTTGGGCATTGAGTTCGGCGATGATTTCTGTGGGCATGCGCAGTATGTCGGGGGACACATAATTAAGTTTTACTTTGTAGAGTGAGAGCAAACGGGATAGCGAATGGATTGTGCGGCCATGTTTTAGATCACCCAGCATGGTGACTGTCAGGCCGTCGATATGACCGAGTTCTTCTTTGATGGTCAGGCTATCGAGCAAGGCCTGGGTGGGATGTTCGCCGATGCCGTCGCCAGCGTTGATGATCGGTTTCTTGGCGTACCTGGCAGCCATTTTGGCCGAGCCAAGTTCGGGGTGTCGCAGCACGATCACATCGGCGTAGCATTCCAGGGTGCGCACGGTGTCGGGCAAACTCTCACCTTTCGATACCGATGAGTACTTGACCTCGTTGATCGGAATAACAGACCCACCCAGGCGTTCCATGGCTGCGGTGAAGCTCGATGAGGTGCGCGTCGAAGGCTCGTAGAACAGGTTCGCCAGGATTTTCCCCTTGAGCAGGTCGAAGGTTCCAATACGCTCGACCATGACCCGCATTTCGTGCGCTACAGCGAAGATATACTCCAGGTCTTCACGGTTGAATTGCTGCACCGAGAGCACGTCCTTGCCGTACCAGGGAGCCGTGCGCTGGTCGCCGAAGGGCAGGTGAGCGTTGCGGATTGAGTTTAGCATGAGTTTCTCCTTTTTTAGGGATTAGAGATTAGAGATTGGAGATTAGGAAGATTAGGGCAATTCTCCTAATCTCCAGTCTCCAGTCTCCAATCTCTAATCCCCAACCTACCATAACCAGACGATGCCAGGATTCGACCATTTCTAAAAACTTCCTGCCCACGCAGGATGACGCGGGCGACGCGGCCGCGGACTCGCCGGCCCTCGAAGGGAGTCCAGCCGCATTTAGAGTGTGATTCCGCGGCCCGAATGTGGTACTCGGCCCCAAGGTCCACCTCGACCCAGGTTTCGGGCTGCGCGGGGAGGTTGAAAATCTGGCGGGGGTTTGTGTACATGCGGGCGACCACATCGTCGAGGGTCAACCGCCCCTCGTGGACAGCGGTCAGCAGCAGCGGGAGGGCCGTCTCGAGGCCAGGAAAACCGGGGGGCGGGCTATCGCTGTCTTTCTCTGCGAGGGTGTGCGGAGCGTGGTCGGTAGCGAAGCAGTCGATCACGTCGAGGTTGTCCCAGAGAGCGTCCACGTCAGCTTGGGAGGCGAGGTGGGGGCGGACGGTGAGGCGGTTAGGAGTTAGGGGGTTAGGGGTTAGGAGGTTAGGGATTAGGGGGTTAGGAGTTAGAAGGTTAGGGGTCAGGTTTGTCTGGCTCAAAAACAAATGATGCGGTGTGACCTCGCAGGTCACTTTGATTCCCTTTTCTTTGGCAGCTTTGATGAGCAGTATCTCCTCTCGCCGGGAGACGTGGCATAAATGCACTGACCGGTCGTATAACTGCGCCATCAGAATCACTGCCGCCAGGGTCCGTCCTTCGGCGTGGGCTGCGATGGGCCGGCTACGCGGCCAATGGGCAAAATGGCGCATCCAAAGAGTCATGTCGTCGAGGCGCAGAGAGCCATAAGTCTGGTCGAGGTACATCTTCAGGCCGGTGGAACGGGGAGCCAAGTCTGGCAGCAGATCAACGTTGTCGGGGCCGGCCCCCAGGTATTGGCCGTAGTCACAGCGCGCTTTTCGCCGGGCGGCGTTCAGAGCCAAATCCAGGCTGGCGGCATCGGTCACGGGAGGCTGGGTATTGGGCATTGCCAGCACAGTGGTGAAACCGCCCGCCAACGCCGCTGATGTACCGGTATCCCAATCCTCTTTATGGGTCGCGCCGGGTTCGCGCAGGTGAACGTGGATGTCGATGAGGCCGGGTAGTTGCATAGTCTGGTAGGTTGGTAAATTGGTAAACTGGTAAATTGGGAGATTGGTAGTCCGATTAGCTAAGGAATGCGAATTACCGCTTAGGCGGTACCCTGTAAATAACTTGCGCATTTATGTCCTAACGCTAGCCCTTCGACCAGGCTCAGGACAAGTGCCGGTTGAGTAGCGGAGGCACACGTTCTTCGTGCCGTAGCGTACACCTGCACTGCGTGTGGCGCAAGTGTCGAAACCAAACGGTTTATAGCAAAAACGGCGCTTAAATCAGCCCCGTTTGGTTTCGACACCGTACCTGCGTTCGGTGGAGGTGTACGCCCCTCTAAAAGCATTCGGGGCTACCCTTCGACACGCTCAGGACACTGCTCAACCTGCACTCCTCTCTTTGAAAATGGGAAAGTTATTTAATCGCTGTTCCTAACCACACAACTACGAGACTACTCGACTAAACTGATAAAAAAATAGAGCCAATAACGGCTCTACAAATCTACTCGGGTTTGACAGAAAAAACGCCCACGGGAGCGATTTGCCCCGGGGCGTATGCGATCAAGTGGTGGATAGTTTCGTTCTTTCATACCGGGCGGAATTGTATAGATTTTTGGAGAATTGTCAAGAGGTAGCCTTAAACGTCAGCGGTGAAGAATGGATGATTGTTCGCGCAGAGGAGAGTATCTTCTCAATATTTCGGGGAAAAAGTCCAGCATCCTGAGTAGCGGAGCGTACACCTGCACTTGTCACCGCAGGTGCAAGTGTCGAAGGGTGCGGCTCTGGTCTACCGGGGATTGGGGATTGGAGATTGGGGGGTGGGAAGGTTTGTTTACCAGAAAACAGTCGCCACTCGTCAGTTCAATCTGGTTGTTGAACACTCTAGCTGCGCTTCGCACAAGCCTATCAGGGAGGATGGCGGCCTATCCGCGCCTCTTCACCACGGATAGCCAGTATCAATCTCCGGTTCATGTTCAAAGCTTTGACTGTTGCGCGGCCAGTTGCGGTCAACCCCACCAAATAAACGCCATCCCATTGGAAATGCTCATGCCAAGAATCGTACCGCGGATGATATAGAGCCGCTTCTTCGCCACTTTTCGGATCAATCGCTATCTGGCGTGCGGATTTGCGGAGTGAACACGATACACAGGCTAATGCCAAATTCTCCACAACGGTTTCACCAGCAGCAGTGTAAGGTATTACGTGGTCTATGTGAAACGTGGCTTCTTGTCCTTCTTGCGATAACCCACAATATTCACAACGATTAGTTGCTCTTCGGACAACAAGTTGCCGCAATTTAGTCGGGATTCGCCTCACAATCTCACGACTCCCGCACTGCCCGCTTTGCGCGCAATCGCAGTAATGAAAGAAAATCGTTCAGGTTGACGAGGCCTTCGGCTTCCAATCTTTCAGCAGCGGTAAGTTTTTTACCTTGATCCTGGCGATCCAACAAATCTTGCAGCCGTTGGTCAACTCCTTTTGGCAATCCGAATATAACCAAATCGGAGGGCATTTCTACCTGGATGACAACTTGGTGGGACATGGTTTGATCTCCTGATTCACTTCTCGATCTGCTCTTGTCGCTTGATTATACCACCCGGCAATCCATCCAAGCGATCCGCATTCTTTCCTCCGCTGCCGCGCCAGCAGCGCCCGCGTAGGATGAAATTCCATTTCGTCCCGCTCGTGAGTGTACTCGTCACGTTTCCCACTCCGCTACGCTTCGGGGACTGCATCACGTTTCACGTCTATATCACAGAATAAGTGAGCCGTCTCGATTTTCTCTGGCCCGGTACTGCAGTGCCTCCGCCAGATGTGCGGGGGCGATTTCTGTTTCCCCCGCTAAGTCTGCAATGGTGCGCGCCAGCTTGAGAACCCGGTGATAAGCGCGCGCCGAGATCTGCATCTGGTTCATGGCAGTGCGCATCAGAGAACGCCCGGTCTGATCTAGCTGGCAATATAGACGTATCTCAGCGGGTCTCATGTCGGCGTTGCAGTTGATCCACGTCGCTGATTCGGCGCCTCGTTGATTTGTCGAATCGCTGAATCGTTCCCTTTGACGTTGGCGGGCGGTCTCAACCCGCGCCTGGATGATTGCCGAAGGTTCTCCCAAACGGTCGTCGCTTAGTTTTTCGTATTCTACGCGCGGCACTTCGATATGAATGTCTATGCGGTCGAGCAGTGGGCCGGAGATGCGCTTCTGATAGCGAGTGATGACCGAATTCGAGCAGGTGCATTCTTTGATGGCATCACCATAATAGCCGCAAGGGCAGGGATTCATAGCCGCGATCAATTGGAAGTTAGACGGGAATGTGAGGCTCCCCCTGGCTCGCGAGATTGTGACGATTTTATCTTCCAGGGGTTGGCGCAGCACCTCGAGGACGCGGTGCCCAAATTCGGGCAATTCATCCAGAAACAGCACACCGCGATGCGCCAGGGAGATTTCGCCGGGTTGAGGCCAATTCCCACCGCCCACCAATCCGGCATGCGAGATGGTGTGGTGCGGAGCGCGGAACGGCCGCTGCTTGATCAATGGCACGTCGGATGGCAGTTGGTCGGCGATGGAATAGATGCGGGTGACATCCAGGGCCTCGTCGATGGACATGCTGGGAAGTATCCCTGGTAATGCACGCGCCAGGAGGGTTTTGCCGGCTCCCGGCGGGCCAATGAGAAGCATATTATGGTTGCCCGCCGAGGCCACTTCCATGGCCCGTTTGACCTGCTCCTGCCCCTTGATATCTTTGAAATCTGTTTGGGGGGTATCCGCGGCCATGTCATCAAGGGTTTGGCGCGGTTCAGGGTCAAGATGCAGCCCACCGGTCAGGTGAGCGTAGAATCTCGATAGAGATGGAACCGGGATCACTTCTAAATCTGGGATCAAGGCTGCTTCGGCGGCATCCACCTCCGGCACGAAAATGCGCTTGAATTGGTCTTCGTTCCGGGCCAGGGCTGCCATGGAGAGCACGCCCCGCACATGGCGCACGCTGCCATCCAGCGAGAGTTCCCCCGTTACAATGGCATCATCCAGAGAATCGGCAGGAATTTGCCGGGTAGCTATCAATATCCCCACTGCAATGGGAAGGTCGTAGGCAGGGCCTTCTTTGCGTACCGCAGCCGGGGCCAGATTAACCGTCACGCGGTTGCGGGGAAAACTAAGCCCCGAATTTTTGATGGCTGACTGGACGCGCTCGCGGCTCTCTTGCACGGCTGCATCGGGCAAGCCAACAATGACCATATATGGCAAGCCGCGTCCGGTGTCGACCTCCACTTCGACAACGACTCCATCGAGGCCTATTACAGCACAAGAGAAAACACGTGCTAACATGGGTTGAATTTAGAGATAGCTGTAATGCTCGTTGTTGTCACTATGTACAAGTTTCCGTTTATTGGATTTATGTTCATAAAGACCCCTATCGGCTTCACTGAGCAATTCTTTGAACTGAATATCACTGAGCGGAATGTCACTTTGAGGAACAAATTGAGTGACCCCAATGCTGATGGAAAGTTCGTAACGGCCGTTTGTGGCATTATATGCATCCACTTTTTTCTGGATGCGTTCGGTGATATGGTGTACATCGTCTCCTGAGGCCTGGATTGCTAACATCGCAAACTCATCGCCGCCCACGCGAGAGACAATATCCGATGTGCGAAAAGTATCCTTGAGAATTGTGGCCGTAACGATGAGGGCATGGTCACCTTCTAAGTGTCCAAAAGTATCGTTGATTTGTTTCAAGCCATCGAGGTCCACCACCATTATCAATAACGGGTGCTTTTTTCGCTGGGCCAATTTGATAGTCTGTTGAGATAGAGAAAAAAATCCGCGCCGGTTATATAACCCGGTAAGATCATCTAGCATAGCCAGCTGTTTTAAAATTTCCCCGTCTTTGTGCCGCACAATAGCATAACAAATAGCCCTCGACAAAGACATGCCATTGACGTCTCCTTTTACCAGGTAGTCTTGCGCTCCTGATCGAACGGCTTGTATTCCCCCCCCTTCATCCTCGAACGCGGTTAGCACCACAATGGGGATTTTGGGAATCTGCTCATGTAGTGTTCTAAAGGTTTGGAATCCTTGAGTATCAGGCAGTGTCAGATCAAGCAACACAATATCAAAGTGTTCTTCTTTTGCTAATTCGATGGCCTCGTCAAGTCGAGTGACATGTTTCCAATTCAGAGATATATCCCCCACGCCGGATATCGAATCCATCATGGTGTGCGCATAATTTTTACTATCCTCTACAAACAAGGCTTTATATATATGATCGTCCATTTTTACCATATCCCTAAAAGTTGATACCGGCTCGAAGATTATCTCGCTTGCTAAGATTTTAGCATGGCATCAATGACGGGTCAACCTGCGCCTGGTTCGGCTGTTCGTGGTGTGTGGAGGGTGGAGGGTGGAGGGTGGGTGTGGCGTGGAGGGTGGGCACTTAGATGCCGCTCACAACTTCGCTTCCATCCACAGCAAAGTGCTTTCAGGTGTGAATCCGGCACTTTGCAAAGCCTCAACCGCTCGCCCGGCAGGATAATCCAGAGATACTGGGCGGCGGAGATATTGCTCCTGGCGGATAAATGGCAGCAGAGACTCCAGGGCAGCATCTTCACTTTCGGGCCGGGCTGCCAGCCAGAAGCGGTCGGCGTGAGACCGGGATGCCTGCCAGGATAGCACCCCGAGCAAGCGATTGTCCCGCTGAATCGCCCACTGCCGGATATAAGTCTCGGTGAAGAAACGGTGCGCCATGCCCCAGAGACCAGGGCGCAACGCGGGGATTTTCAAAGGCAGATGCCAGCGTATCTCTTTGGGGTAATTTTGCTCTAGCCAGGTGCGTTGCCGAGACCAATGGCGGAATTTCCGCGGGGTGACGTTCACCCCCTGAGGGGTCTCACCCGGCAGCATTTCGGGTTTGATGTTCCAGGTAGTCCGCCGGGCACGCGGTTCGAATCCCAGCGAGGCATAAAGGTTGGCCGCTGTTGGGTTGTCATCCCGTACTTGAAGCCAGACAGCCTGCGCCCAGCGTTGACGGGATTTCTGTAAAGCCGCCTCGGTGAGGGCGCGGGCAATCCCCCTACGGCGGTATTCGGGGTACACAGAAATATTGGCGATCATAAAAATGCGGCGGCCAGGGGTGAAGAAGGAAACCATACTCAAGTTGCCGACAAGTCTGCCCCCCTCTTCCCAGACAAAACCTGCCAGGGGAAAAGATGTTCGGCCGTTTGCCATAGCAGTCCATCGACTGAGGCCTTTGTCTTTGGCAGCCGCGCGCATGCGACTCAGGTAGCGTTTGCCATCGGGGTCCATGCTATCGCCAAAGCAGAATTCGATCAGATCAGCAGCTGCGGTCATATCGCGGCGCGCGTCGAAGGGGCGTAAGTGTTTGTTGTGAGATGATTTGAATGTCGAGCTAATAACAGCCATGAGGGTGGAGGGTGGAGGGT
>JBDRGC010000340.1:0-14602 GCA_043818215.1 Chloroflexota bacterium
AGCCAGCCCACGAACAGGATCATGGGTATCCATCCGATTGGGCTGGCAATTGATCCGCCAACGGATAAGTTAATATCAGCCAACAGAACCAGTGGTATTCCTGCAACCGCGTTGAGCGTACCATGAGCCAGGGCCGGCGCCCAGGGACTGCGCGTTTCCAGGTAGAGCCAACTGAAAACGGTTCCCAGCAGCATGCAGAAGATTATCATCAGAAATACGCCCAGGATTGGAGTGTTTGGGTAGTTGAGTCCTTGCAGCACCGCGGGCGCATGCCACAAGCCCCAGATAGCGCCGCTCAACAGAATTGCTTTCCACTGTCCCATTGGTAGCAATTGTGGCAGTAGAAATCCCCGCCATCCCAGTTCTTCGCCCAGGGCGAAAAGGGTGTTGATCAACGGGGCGAGAGTGAATGCGAAGATTGTCTGGAGCATGAATGCAAGACCTGGCGAAATGGCTTGCTCATCCGGGATTTGGGACATCGCCTCGCGGATTATGGTGAATTCCAGGTCGAGATGTCCGGCGCTGAAAGCGAGGGTGAGTAATCCGGCTGCAATGCTAAAGGCTGCCGGCAGTAACCAGGCCCATAGATAAAATCGCTTTCGCCCCAGACGGCGCAGATTGAGCGTTCGCAGACTTTCTTTGGCGACGAAGCGGGTAACCAGTATCGCTGCCAGCCCGGGCATCCACATGGCGAGTGCCCAGCAAATCATAGATGCACTCTGACGGGCTTGTGTCCCCGGCTCCCCAAAGGGGATGGGTAAAAGGAAGAGAATCCACGCCAGCCCGAAAGAAATGATAAGAAACCAGATTAACGGCTTTTTTGCAATCATTGGTGTATTCCTTTCTGGTGTTACCATCTGTGCTGCGTTAGCCTGCGCTGCCGTTGGGTAGCAGTTGTCAGCGGGCGTTTAGCCACGATGGTCATCTTGCTGCTGTTGGTGGGCGGGCGGGCACTGATCACCTCCCAGCCATCTTCTCCCCACTCGTTCAGGGTGGCTTCGGTCTCTTCGTCTTTTGCGCCTCGAAGAACAGAGCCAATCGTCTTGACGCGGTATTCCCAACGAGTTATCTCAGTCATTGTTTTTATTCTCCACTTTCTTGACCCCCAGGTGCAACGCACTTTGGAAGTGCGTCGCACCTGGGAGGCTACCGATTTGCAGCCCGGACAACCGCAAAGATGCCGATGAGCACGATAAGCACAGCCACTATTATCGCTATGGGAGCAAACACCGTTGTGCCGCCCGGAGAGCTACCGCTTTGTGTAAAGAGTCCAAACGCCAATACACCGGCAATTACAAGTCCCGCTAAAATGAGCGAGATGCTGCGGTTCACTGAGCCGCCATATTGAGTCCGGTAAGGATTGACATAATCTGGCAGCATGGGGTCGCGCTTGCGGGCGGTTTTGAGCCTCTTGAATCGGATGCGGGAATTGTCGAATTTCTCGACCATCTCCCAGCCTGCCAATGCCTCTTCTTCTAGCAGAGTTTCGAGCAGCTCTGGTTTTCTGAAAGCGCCCGATGCCGAACGCAGTATCTTGAATTCCCAATCGTTATCGAGTTCCTCGCGTGTGTATTTCGACATATCTTCTTCCTCTTTTCTTTCAATTCGTCTTTGCCGTTCTGCTGCTGCGTGCGCGGCGATATGCGCTCCGTGAACCATACTCGTTTTCCTTTCTCATAGTGAGCATCCAGAAATAACTTCTCGGTTTAGACCCTAAGGGTTTGCGGAAACCCTTAGGGTCTGCCTTCGGAAACCTGCCAGGTCTGGGGCTTGGCGCGCCTCTTACTCTTCGATCTGCGCACTTTGAGCCAAGGCCGACATTCCCATCAGGCCTCCCAGGTTCATGGTGTCTACTGCGCTGCTGGGGACGATTATCAACGCACCTTTCTCTTTCAATCCTTCGAAGAGCATGTTCATGGCCCGCAGGTGCAGGGCGGTGGGATTGTTCACATAAGCTTTGGATGCCTCTGCAAACGAGCCAGCAATCTGCATCTCGGATTCGCCCAAGATCACGCGCGCCTGACGCTCGCGCTCGGCTTGAGCCTGTCGGGACATGGTATCTTCTAGATCTTGCGGAATGATGACGTCCCGAATCTCCACCGACTGGACAGTGATGCCCCAGGGTGTAGTGCGCTCGTCGATGATCTTTTGCAGAGCGGCATCCATTTTGTCGCGCCCCACTAGAATGTCTGCCAGCTCCATCTGACCGATGATTTCACGCAGGGCGGTTTGCGAGGCCCAGGCGATGGCGGATTGATAGTTTTCTACTTCCAGGGCGGCCTTCTCGGCGTCCCAGACCATCCAGAACAGCACGGCGTCTACATCTACGGGAACGGTATCTTTGGTGAGGGTTTTCTCGGCGCTGAAGGGAGTCACCATAACCCGGTGGTCGATCCACTCCGGGGTGGTGTCTACAATCGGGATGATCCAAAACAACCCCGGCCCGTACAGCCCGCGGAATTTGCCAAAGCGCAAAACCACGGCTTTGTCCCATTGGTCGGCGATCTTCAGGGCGAATAGGATGTATATCCCGATCAAAGTCATGCCGCTCACGTAGACTCCGATCCATACACCGCCTGCTCCCCAGTAATCCATTAGTGCTGCCACGAGCACTGACAGGACAAGGAGTATCCCGAAGATAGCGCCAGAGACGCCATTTATTCGCACATTGTTTTCTGTTTTACGTAATTTTCTTCTTGTGTTCATGTTTTGCCTCTTTTCTAATTCTCGTGTTCTGTGGGGGGCGAGCCGCTTTCTTCCCACAGATTGATATAGTTATTGATGATCGTGCTGACTTCTTCAGCTGAATATCCCAGCAGGGCGGCCTCGTTCAGATAATGCCGGGTGAGCCACTTCAAGTCTTGACGCCGTAACCGCTCTCCGTTCTCTTCAGATGGATGCGGCAGGATGTAGGTGCCGCGCCCGTGCTGAGTAGAGATCAATCCTTCCTCATCTAATATGCGGTAAGCGCGGGCCACAGTATTGAAATTGACTCTCAATTCGGTAGCCAGTTTTCGCACGGTAGTGAGTTGATCATCAGGCCTCAAATCGCCGGTGGCGATCATGTGCTTGATCTGATCGATGATCTGTACGTAGATAGGAACCTTTGAAGTAAGATTGATGTCTATCTGCATCCAGCCTCCTTTTGAATTGTATCTTTGTCTGATTGTATAATTGTATACAGAATCGCTGGTTTGTCAAGAGCTAATCCAGGTGCGACGCACTTCCGAAGTGCGTCGCACCTTTATCACCTATTCAGACCACACTCCCACCGTGCCGTCCACGCTGCCCGTAAGCAAAATGCTACCACCAGGACTGAACATCAGGCTTGTCACCGCGTACTCATGTTTCTCCGTTGGCACCTTCAGCGAATTGCCCGCCACGTCCCAGAGCAGCACGCTCCCATCCTGACAGCCTAACGCCAGCATCCCGCCGTCCGGGCTGAAAGCTAAAGCGAGTATCTGACCGGTTTGTTCGATGGGAATATTGTGAGTTTGTTTCCCCGTGGAGGTGTCCCACAATTGGATTCGGCTGTTCGAATCTGCGACGGCCAATATTCTCCCATCGGGGCTGAGAGCCACATCGTTGACCCAGCCAGTAAGCCCTGCGATGGTGTCGAGTAATTCTCCGCTGGTTGGATCCCACAAACACACTTTTTGGAAACTGCCCGCCGACAATACCTGCCCGTCCCGGCTGATGTCGATGCTGGTCACCCGATTGGCAGCATCCCTAAGGATGTGTAAAACTTCCCCCGCACCGCTTCCTGAAGCGATAATATTGGCCGTTCCCCATACCCGGACAGTGCCGTCGTCGCTCCCGGAAGCGAGGATATTGCCCGGGGCGGGAAGTGCCAGATCCGTGACTCCCAGCAAGTGCCCATCGAAAGTGCCCAAGAATTGCCCGCTGGTTGGGTCCCACCATTGGATGTCAGCATTCAACCCTCCGGATATCAGCAAGCCTTTGTTGGGGCTGAACGTGACGCTGTTGACCGGCTCGCCGACATCGAACCGGCGCGTGATTTCCAATGTTTTGGCATCATAAAGATATATCCCCACTGAAGTAGCTGCGGCGAACATCTCTCCATCGGGCGACCAGGCCACCTGGTTGATTGTCCCGTTTTGGAGGACGACAACCTCCGTGAACACCAATGTAGATGTTTGGCTGGTGGTAGTAGTGATCACCACGGTTTCACTCAACGCCGGGGTAGATGTGATTGCAGGACTAGATGTGATCGTAATTGTAGGTGTGATTGTTGGGCTGATAACACCTGCGGTGGCGGTGATTTCGGGCGTGACCGTAAGCGCAGGTGTGGCCGTAAGCGTACTTGTCACCGCCGGAGCGGGAGTGGGTGTGGACGCGGGCGTGGATGCACCCCCCTTTGCTACCAGCGGGAGCATGATCGTGTAGCTCTCTGTTGCCCATTCGTCGAGGTAGAGACTAATACCCGGCGTGGCTGTCCCCAAACGCAAACTGCCCTCGATGCCATGAGGCACATACCCGCCCGCCCTGCAAGCGGTCAAGACTATGATGATAAGCGTTAGCCACACTTTTGATGTTTTCATCAGATCAGTAAATCAGTAAATCAGTAGATCAGTAGATCAGTAGACCAGGGATCAGTGTTTCCTGGTTTCCTGATCCCTGGTTTCCTGATTCCTGGTTTCCTAATCCCTAGTCCCTGGCCCCTAACCCCTAGCCTCCCGCCACCGCCCGAACAAATTCCGCCAAATCGCCTTTGAGTTTTTCCAGCGAGGGAATATGGAGATACATCATGTGCCCGGCCTCGTAATACGCCATCGAGAAATTGTCTCTCAGGCTTTCGTCGAGTCCGATATGATCGAAGGTGTAGCGCGTGGCGAAATAGGGAGTTGCCAGGTCGAAGTAGCCATTAGCAACAAACACTTTCAGGTACGGGTTGACCGACATGGCTTTGCGGAGCGTCTCGGCTACATTGACGTATTGATTTTGGTGCTGCTCGTAGCTCCAGGGGTGGACACGCATGGTCAGAATTTCGTAAGGCAGGTCGCTCTCGAATTCCAGTTCGGAGCTTACGTAATCGTTGAAAGTGGCGGTGTAAGGCCCCTGGATGGCCGCGTAACTGGGGTCGAACTCGAAGTTCTCTCCGGCGGCGTCCCGGTCGATGCTCTTGAAGCGTGTGTCGAGGCGGCCGGTGGTGCGCCGCTCGTCCCGCAGCAATTCCTTGACGAAGCGCATGATTTGCACCCGCAGATTTGTCTGCTCGATGTACTCCGGGGAAAGGCCGGTGTAGCGGGCTAATCTCTGAACGATTTTCGCCCGCTCAACCTCGGGCAGAGAATCGCCTTTCATCAAGGCCAGAGTGTATTCCCCCGATGCGAAATCTTCCACCTCGGCAAGGGTGGCAAGCAGGTCTTTTTGCAGGTTGGCGTCGAGTTTGCCGTGGTACCAGGCCGTGGCCGTGTAGGTGGGCAGGAAAAGGATATAGGGCAGATCATTCCCCGGAACGAAAAGAGCCGTTTGGAAATTTAGAATCGAGGAAATCAGAATGATGCCATTGAGATACATGCCGTGCCGCTCCTGCAAGTATCCCGATAACCCGGCTGAACGCGTCGTTCCGTAGCTCTCGCCGATCAGGAATTTAGGCGCTGTCCAGCGCTGGTAGCGGCTGGTGTACAGGCGGATGAAATCACCAACCGACTCGATGTCTTTCGTAAAATCGTAGAACTGCTTGGGGTCCTCACCTTCCACGGCCCGGCTGAAGCCTGTGGTCACCGGATCGATGAAAACCAGGTCAGTGACATCCAGCAGGGAGAACTGGTTATCGACAAGTTGGCACGGCGGGGGTAGCAAGTTCCCGACATCGCCCATCTCGACCCGGCGGGGGCCGAGCAGCCCCAGGTGCAGCCACACCGAGGATGACCCCGGCCCGCCGTTGAAGGCGAAGGTGATGGGGCGTGCCCGGGCATCGGCGGCGGGGGCCGATTCGCCCTTGTCGAGGGTGTAGGCGGTGAAGAAGATAGAAGCCTTCGGCTTTTCGCCCTCGGCCTCATTCTTCGCCTCCCCGCCCTTCTCGGACTCATCTTTCAGCACCATCGTCCCGGTTGTCGCCGTGTAGCAAATTCCACGTCCCCCGATGGTGACGGTGTGATGGGTAATGACGAGTTTGTCCTGGGGTTCGGGGGCAGGTTTATCGTTGGATTTGTTTTCGTCGGTCATGGGGTCTCCTTTGGGGATAGGGGATTAGGAGATTAGGAGATTAGAGATTTGAGATTCAATCTCCAATCTCCAATCTCCAATCTCCAATCTCCAATCTCCAATCTCCAATCTCTAATCTCCAATCTCTAATCTCCAATCTCCAATCTCTAATCATCGTCATTTAGCTTTTACCAATGTTGAACACCTGTTATTTTACAACAGGCCAAACCATTACCCGATTCCGCCCGGCCCGTTTGGCGGCATATAACGCCTGGTCTGCTCTGTCGAGCAGACCATCTATGGTGATGTCGTCTTCGCTGCTTTTGCAGGCCACACCTAAACTAATGCTTACGAATATTTCTAACTTACCGATTCTAATAGGTTCTGCCGCTTTCTTTCGTAGTCTCTCGGCTGTCTGTTGGGCCTGGTTTGTATTGGCTTCGAGAAGTAGAATGATAAATTCTTCCCCGCCGTAGCGGGCAAAGATATCTGTAGTTCGTAACAATTCTTCAAAACCTCCAGCAATCGCAATCAATACCTCGTCCCCCACACTGTGTCCATGGGCATCATTGACTTGCTTGAAATAATCGATGTCGATCATGATAACCGAAAGCTGATGTTGGTAGCGCACAGCTCTGGCTAATTCATTTTCAGCCAGCGAGAAGAAATGACGGCGGTTGAAACATCCCAATAGTGGATCCTCGGTTGCCAATTTCCGTAAAGCGTCTTCCGCTTGTTTGCGCTCGGTGATGTCGGTAAAAGTTGCCAGTGTGCCGACAAATTGGCCTTCTTCGAACCGAGGGGCTCCGCCAACTAATACAGGGAACCGCGTGCCGTTCTTGCGAACCAGTTTGATTTCATAGCGATCGGTTTCTCCATGCGTGCGGCGTTCATCAGCTGCCTGGACGATAGGCTGCTGATCGGGCGGGATAATGACCGTCCAGTGCTGCCCTATCAGTTCATCGGGTGTATAGCCTAACATGGCTGCTGTAGCCGGGTTGATGAATGTGAAGTAACCCTCGGCGTTTTCGACAACGATGCCATCGGTCGTAGTCTGCACAATGCCATCAGCGAAGGCGGCCAACCGCAGTGTTTCTTCGTGCAGCCTGGCGTTCTTTATGGCGATGGTTATTTGATTTGCCAGTGTTTCCATTAACACTGCATCGTTCCCGTCGAAGGCATCGAATTTGCTGCTCTGCAGATCAAGCACGCCAATGACCTTCTGCCCGCTCTTGATCGGTACTGCAAGTTCCGACTTTGTGTCCACAATTTTTTGCGTGTAGTGAGGTTCCTGGCTGACGTCACCGCTAATCTGGATTTTACCGCTCTCTGCCGCGTATCCGATCATCCCTTCCCCGATAGCAAGCTGGAATTTCTCAGGAAAGATAGCGGCGTGTTTGCCTGCGATGGCTTCCAGAGTGAGGCATTTGGCCTGCTCGTCAAGCAGTAACAATCCCACGTGATCGTAATCGAAGGCATAATAAACAGCAGTCACGATGGTGGACAAGAGTTCATCCAGCGCCAACTCACCGCTCACGCGTCGCCCTACTTCATAGGCCAGTGCAGCTTGAGCCGCCCGCCGCTGCGCATCTTCTTGCGCCCGTTTGCGTTCGGTGATTTCCTGTCGAAATTGCTCATTGACCGTGGTTAGTTCAGCAGTGCGTTCTCCTACTAAGTCCTCGAGGTGGTCGCGGTGCTGCTTCAATTCCTGCTCTGCTCGCTTGCGCTCGGTTAGTTCTTGTTGAGCTGCTTCATACAGCCGCGCATTTTCGATGGCGGCAGCAGCGTGGTCAGCGAAGGCTCGCAGTGCGTTGGCATGAGTTTGGGTAAAGAAGCCGGGGATAGCACTGCCTACATTGAGAATGCCGATAACCTCCTCGCGTACAATAATGGGCGCGGACGCGAATGCCCTTTGCCATTCCAGTCCCGATATAAGCACCCATCCAGGGTAGGTGGTGACATCAGGAATAATCATCGGCTCCCTACTCTCTATTAATTGTTGGATGTTAGGCACATCAGGGATGTGGAAAGAGAGTGTTGTGGTGTGCTCCTTTATGCCAAAGCGGTCGTACCCCCGCCAGCGGACAACCTGCGCCTGGTCACCCTTGATTAGCATGATATCGGCAACATCGCTGGGAACGATGCGGTTGACCTGTTCCAGGATTCGGTCCAGCACCTGATCAAAGTCGAGGGTGGCGATGAGCGCGGTTGTCGCCTCTTCCAGTGCCTCGGCCAGATCGCGTTCCCGGCGCAACGTCCACTCTGCCTGCCCGCGCTCGGTGATACGCCGACTGAGTACTACACCTATACCTGATCCAGCTAGAAGTGCAATAATAGTCGTTGCCACCATCACGAGCCGCGTTTGAGAAATCAACGCTTGTGAGATCTCATTTTGCCTCTCGAATTCACGTTCGACACTGGCCGCCATTTCTGCTGTTGTATTGCTAATCTCAGGTTCGAGTACATCCAGTTTTGTCTCGAAGAGATCCATCAACCTGACATAGTCCGCCCGGATGGTCTGTAACCCATCGTAATAAGCATCGGCTGCCGCCTGTGCGCTGATCACATTCTTGCGTTGAGCGGGGTCTTGCAGGTTTGTTTCCAGGCTCGAAAAGGCCGCCTGCGCTTGTTGGTAGCCTGTTTCGAGCTGGACGGTATATCTCTCGTCTCCCCCTTCGAGATACCTTATAGCGTTCGAATTCATCACCTGAAATGCGCTTTGGGCGTTGGTATAAGCAAGAAACACGGCCGGGTTGTTCAGGGAGATGGTGTGTACCCGCAGGGCAGTTAACTTGTTTTCGATCATAAGTCCCTGGACATCGAGCACCTCAGAATGAATCCTTTGACGCTTTCTGATAAGCCTGACAACCTCACCGAATGTATCCCCGTACTCTTCGACAGCCAGCTTGATACGATCGAGCATCTCTACCCGTTCAGGATTGGTGATCTGCAGGTCTGCTTGGAGCAGAATCTCTTCTAATCTGGCGAATTCCTCGTTGAAGTGATCCTCATCGACCTGGCTTTGTGTGCGGACGTACTTGTTGGCGTACAAACGAACCAGCAGGGTCTGGCTGACAATATCTTTAGAAAGCCCTATATCAACCGCTAGATTATTGGTCAAGTCATCCACACTAGCGCTGATCCGATTTAACAGGATAGTGGCTAAGACACCAATCCCAATAACTAACGACAGAGTTATCAAATAACTCAGGATAAACACTGCGCTGGCGTTAAGTTTAGCAACCGCAGACATAAGCCATTTCCTACTTCCTGCATTCCCTGGCCGGGCCGAACCACTGGGCAAGCCCTGCCTGGAGGGCATCGGCGGCTTGCTGTGGAGTCTGCTCGCCATTGACGACAGCCACTGCTCCATCCAACATGAGTGTGTAACCATCTGGTGAACCCTCGCGCAGTTTCTCCCAGGCGAAACGTACATCTGTACCGCGGCCCTGATTCAGCGACAGGAAAGCATTGGCGTGTTCGTTTTCGAGCAATGGCGCTTGTGTATGCATCGGGAAAAATCCAGGCAGTTCATTGCCCAGCAATTCGGCTGACTCGGAGGTGGTCAGCCATTCCAGGAACTTCTTGGCCTCTTCTTTGTGAGAGGAAGTGTCGTTCAGCCCCATGCCCGCGTCCAGGTGAAATGTGATGTAGCCCGGATCCCCGGACGGTGGAGGGAGCGCAAACACGCTCCAGGTAAAGTCTGGGTTTTCTGATTCGAAGTAGGGAATATCCCAGGAACCGCCCATCCACATGACGGCTTTGCCTTGCAGGAAGAATTGCAGGCTATCGGCGTATGATAACAGGTCCTGGTTTTCTGGCAAGAAGGGGGCAATGTCCGCTATCGCCTGGAATGCTGCTACAACATGGGCATCGTCGAAGCAGCGCTCGCCCGTCAGATATTCCATCCGACCCTCACGGCCCCCGATGAAATTGGGTGCCAGATTCATAAAGACAATCTCGGCCATTGTCCACTGGCTTCCCGAGGTGTTGGCAAATGGGATAAATCCGGCATCTTGGATCGTCTGCGCAGTGCTCAGAAGTTCCTCCCAGGTAGCAGGGATTTCCAGGTTCAATTCATCGAAGAGGTCGATATTGTAGTAAATGCCGTGGGATGTGGCGATGAATGGCACCCCATAGGGTCTGCCATCGTCCGTGGCCCAGGGCGATAGCATGTCTGGGCTGAAGCTGGCGTGCAAACCAGGCAGATCATCCAACGGCTCCAGGTATCCTTGATCGAACAGATTTCGGGATGCTGCGTAAGAGCGCAGGTAGAACAGATCGGGGGCTGTGCCATTTTCCAGTTGGGCTTTTAGAACGGCATCGTATTGAGAAGGGGGTGTGGGATCAAATTCTACGGTGATATTCGGGTATCTCTCGTGGAATCTGTCTAGAATGTGATTCATCTGCTCGACATCATCGGTCCGCCACGATCCCATTGTCAAGACAACCTCTACGGGTGGTTGTATGGGTATAACGGTGGGCGCTGAAGTCGGCTGCGCTGTCGGAGCCGGACTACATCCAGCTAATAATATGCAGATCACTAACAGCACGACAAGGCCAGCGAGCATGGTTTTTGGAGTTGTTTGCTTCATGAACACAACCTTCCTTTCTTACCTGGTTTGTTCTACCATCTTGGTTTCAGCATGGTCAGCCTCAACAACCGGCTCACTGCCCTCCACGCCTCACGCTTCACCCTCCACGCTCCCCTCCTCACGAATCCATCTCATCCCGCACCGCCCGGTACAACGTCTCGGCCTTGAGTTCGTGCAGCGTGTAGCAGGGTGCTCCGAGGTGGTCGGCCAAACCCTGAGCCAGACCCTGGTCGAAGGCGGCGTGCTCCATGTTGATGACTATGCTGCGGATTTCCTCAGCGGCGATTTGTTCGGCTAGCAGGTGGGCCTCATCTTGGGGCGGCATATTGCCCAGGGCCACGTTGCCAGCCCCATCGGTGAGCAGGATTATCAGCGGGGTCACATCGGGGTAGACCACGCTCTGCTGCTTGATGATTTGATGAGCCAGATACAGCCCCGCGGCCAGGGGCGTTTTCCCGCCCACGGGGATATCGACCAGAGCACGCTTGGCAAGTTGAACCGAATTGGTGGGCGGCAGCACCAGGGTAGCGCGGTTCTTTTGGAAGACGATCAGCCCCACCCGGTCGCGCCGTTGGTAGGCATCGGTGAGCAGGGAGAGAATAGCTCCCTTGGTGGCCTGCATTCGTTCGGCCACCGCCATCGACCAGGAAGCATCCACTACGAAGAGCACCAGATTGGCCGATTTTTTGACCCGCACTTTGCGCTGCAAGTCGCTGGGCTGAATCGCAAACGCCACTTCCTTGCGCTGCTCGGTGCGCTCTTTTTGATGGGGCGCGGCGGCGCGGATAGTGGCGTCGAATGCAATATCGCTGGTTTTTCCGTTGGCGGGTCGAGACTGAATGTAGCGGCCGCGTTTGCGCTCCGTGCGGGTGCTGGAGCGGCGGCCTCCCCGGCGGCGGGTGAGCCTGTCGATGGGGGTGTCCAGCTTGCGGGGCAGGAAGGTTTCTCCAGTCTTGACCTTTTCGCCCCCCTCCCACCAATTGGCGTAACCGGTATCGAAGACATCCTGTTGGGCGGGTTCGGGCGTTCCCTGTGGCTGGCTTTCTTCGCTGATCTTAGGTTTTACGCGACCATCTTTTTTTTTTCACCAGTTTCCTGCTCATCGGACGAGGGCGTGGTCTCTTCGGATTCCATGCTGGCGCCTTGCAATTGCTCGATGCGCTCATGCAGTTCAGTGAAACCGATGTCTTCCTGCTGGAAGGGGCCGCGTTTGATGCGGTGCGGGTAGGCCAACTCGGCGGCCAGAGCGATATCGCGCTCGGTGATGGCGGTGCGGTTCTCGAAGGCCGCGTGGGCGCGCGCAGTTTTCAGGATCACCAAGTCTGAGCGGTGACCGTCCACATTTAGGGATGCGCTCAGGGCCGCGATGGAGAGCAAATCTCGCCTGGTGTAGGATACATTGCGCACCAGTTCGCGTGCCCGCTTGATCTGCCCGGTGAGTTCTCTCTCTTTGGGCATCCAGTGTGTACGGAAGCCCTCAGAGTCATTCTCGAAGGCGAGATTGTTTTCCATGATAAGCACCCGCTCGCGGGCCTCGCGGATGCCGCGGATGTCCACCGAAAGGGCGAAGCGGTCGAGTAGCTGCGGGCGCAGGTCTCCTTCCTCGGGATTCATCGTCCCCACTAAAATGAAACGTGCCGGATGGCTGAAGGAGATACCCTCCCGCTCGACGATATTGATTCCCATGGCGGCGGAGTCTAGCAGCAAATCCACCACGTGGTCATCCAGCAGGTTGACCTCGTCGATGTAAAGCAGCCCGCGGTTGGCAGCCGCCAGCACGCCTGGCTCGAAGTGGCGTTCACCTTTTTGGATGGCCTTTTCGATGTCCAATGTGCCGACGACGCGGTCTTCGGTCGCGGAGACCGGCAGGTTGACGAAGGAAGTTGGCCGCAGATCGAACTCGTGTTCGGTGCGTTCCCGGCATTCGGTACACCAGGTGTGGGGGCGGTCAGGGTCGCAGCTGAAACGGCACCCGCGAATGACTTTCACCTGGGGCAGCAAGGCCGCCAGGGCGCGCGCCGCAGTCGATTTGGCCGTGCCGCGTTCACCACGGATCAACACCCCGCCAATGCGAGGGTCAACGGCGTTCAATATCAGGGCGCGTTTCATGCGCTTTTGTCCAACAATTGCTGTGAAGGGGTAAATAGATGGCATGGTTTAATCTTACCATAAAGGTTGTCAAGTTGTCTTTAAGCATTTATAATGTGCCAACTTATTTCACCAAATTGGAGTATCGTCACTATGGAAGAAAGCAATGCTTTAGCAGGACAAATAACCGAAGAAGAAATCGCCATCGAAGTAATTCCCGAAGCCTCCCCCCTCGAAGAATCTCCCGAGGAAACCTCTCCCGAGGAAGTCTCTTATGTAGATCAAGAGGGCCTGGAACCTCAAGAGTCTATGGAAGATCTCCTAAAAGCGGAAGGTTTAAGTATCGACTTTCCTCACACTGGAGAAACGCGTACCGGCGCGATTGCATCGATCTCTAAGTCAGAGATTCTTGTCAGTGTGGGCGCCAAATCGGAAGGAATTCTTTCTGGTAGAGAATTAGACCAAATTGATCCCGAAGTACGCGCCAGCTTCGAACTGGGACAGGAAATACCGGTTTATATTCTTAGCACTGAAGACAAGAACGGCAATCTGGTACTCTCTTACAACAGAGCTCGTGAGGAGATTGATTGGGATTTAACCGAGGGCCTGATTGGATCCGATGAAGTTTACGAAAGTATAATCAGCGGTTTCAATAAGGGTGGGTTGATTGTTGAAATCGGTCAGTTGCGCGGCTTTGTCCCTGCCTCGCAGGTTAGCCTTTCTCGACGTATGAGCACCAGCGGTGATACCCCCGAAAAGCGATGGGGTAAGATGGTAGGTGAACCTATTAGTGTCAGTGTCATTGAAGTGGACCGCTCTCGCCGCCGTCTGATTCTGTCTGAGCGCATGGCTCTGCAAGAGACGCGTGAATCGCTCAAGGAAGACTTGCTGGATACTTTGGAGATTGGCGACGTCCGCACTGGACGTGTTACCAGTCTGGCCGATTTTGGCGCCTTTGTTAATATCACTGGTGCTGATGGCCTTGTCCACCTGTCGGAGATTTCTTGGGAGAGAATTCGTAATCCCAAGGATGTGCTCAAAATTGGTCAGGAAGTTCGAGTCCAGGTAATCAGCATCGACCGTGATAGGAAACGTATCGGTCTATCCATTCGCAAGCTACTGGAAAACCCCTGGCTCAAAAAGGTCGCCGACATCAAAGATGGTCAACTCGTAGAGGGTACGATCACCCACCTGACCAAATTCGGAGCTTTTGCCCGTTTGGGTGATGATGACCTCGAGGGTTTGATCCACGTTTCAGAACTCAGCCCCGCGCGGGTCGAGCATCCGAAAGAAGTGGTCTCCGAAGGTGACTCGTTGACATTGCGCGTTATCAAGATCGACCGCGATCGGCAACGGATTGGTCTCAGCCTCCGCAAAGTAGATTCGGCTGCGTACGCGGATTTGGATTGGAAGATGCTGCATGATGAGCTTGAAGCCGTCTCTGGCGATATAACCGCAGAGCCAGCCGAAGCCGAAAAGCCAGCCAAAGCTAAAAAGCCAGCCAAAACTGAAAAGCCAGCCGAAACCGAAGAACCAGCCGAAACCGAAGAGCCAGCCGAAACCGAAGAACCAGCCAAAGCTGAAAAGCCAGTCAAAGCTGAAAAGCCAGCCAAAGCTGAAAAGCCAGCCGAAGCCGAAGAACCAGCCAAAGCCGAAGAACCAGCCGAACCCGAAGAACCAGCCGAACCCGAAGAGCCAACTGAAGCTCAAGAACTCGCTGAAGCCGAAAAGCCAGCCGAAGCCGAAGA
>JBDRGC010000341.1:0-16340 GCA_043818215.1 Chloroflexota bacterium
CAAGCGGGGCGTGAAAATGAGCTGATTTGCCTTAATCCGCTGGGTTTCGACACTTGCGCCACACGCAGTGCAGGTGTACGCTCCGGCACGAAAAACGTGTGCCTGCGCTACTCAACCGGCGCTCGCGTTAGGATACAAACGTGCAAGTTATTTAATTCTTGTTCCTAAACCAGTCCACGAAGGTGGACTTTGTGCATTTCGTTGCTGCGACTTAAGTCGCAGGAGAGCCACATTGCAAACTACGAAACTGAAACGAAAACAAACCCTCGGCTATTTTGCATCATTCATCAGCCTGGGAATGGCAACCGCCGCCCTGGGGCCGGCTCTGCCTTATCTGGCCGCAAATACGTCTTCTGTGATCGGAGAAGTCAGTATCTTGTTCACAGCTAAAGCGGGGGGATATCTTCTGGGTTCGATTGTGGGTGGGCGACTCTATGATCGACTGCCAGGACACTTGATCGCCTTCGCCGCTTTATTGGGGATCGCGGCAACCACGGCTCTCACTCCAATCATATCGCTGCTGTGGCTGTTGGCCTTCGTTTTGCTGGTCTTGGGAATGGTCGAGGGGGCGCTGGATGTGGGCGGCAATGCCATGCTGGTGTGGGTTCACGGGCGGGAAGTTGGCCCTTACATGAACGCCCTGCATTTCTTCTTCGGGGTCGGCACTTTCATCACCCCTATCATCATCGCTGGTAGCATACTACGTTCTGGTGAAATCACCTGGGGATTCTGGGTATTAGCGCTATTGATCGCTCCGGTCGCTTTATGGTTGCTGCGAGTGTCCAGCCCCGCAGCTCCAGTTACCGGAAAAGAAAAAAGTGACCACGCCAATATCTTGTTATTGTCCGTGATCGTTGTCTTCCTATTTTTCTACGTTGGCGCAGAAGTGGGATTTGGTGGATGGGTATTCACCTACGCCCTGGAACGAAACTTGGCCAATGAGACCACTGGCGCGTACCTGACCTCGGCTTTCTATGGAGCCTTCACTGTTGGACGATTGCTCAGCATCCCCATTGCTGCTCGTTTACGCCCCCGGTGGATTCTGATCAGCGACTTGGGCGGAGGTATTCTTAGCCTGGTGTTGATTCTGCTCTTTCCGGCTTCGGCAGCGGTCCTCTGGACGGGAGCGATCTTCTTAGGGCTATCCATGGCTTCCGTCTTCCCGACCATGTTCACCCTGGCCGAACGCCGCATGACCCTCACCGGGGCGGTCACTAGTTGGTTCTTCGTGGGCGCCAGCGCGGGAGCGATGTTCCTGCCCTGGATGGTCGGTCAGCTTTTCGAACCGGTCGGGCCGCAAGTTGTCCTGGTTGCTATTCTCGTATCCCTGTTGATGGCGTTGGTGGTATTCGCCGTGGTGATACGCGTCAGCAAACAAGTGAAATGACGGGAGACCGACGACGACCGACTGATGACCGATGACCGACGACTGGCGACCTACGACCGACGCTCCCCTGCAGGGACGCAACGTCGGTCTGCCATCTGCTATCTGCCGTTTGTTGTCTTCCGTCTTCCGTCTGTGGTCTGCCATCCGCCATCCGCCGTCAACCGTGGTCACTGTTGGTGTGGGGGCGGGTGGGATTGCAGGACGTGAGGCGTACCAAACTAGCACCGTTAGCATGATAATGATCACAATGCCAATTCCCAAATAGGCCCACCGGTAGAGTTCGAACCGGGATTTGTTTCCCGCCTGTTCCGTGGTTGCGTGCTCTTCTTTCGTTGGGGGAATTTGCAGCGTCAAAATGGTGATATTGTCGTGGCCGCCGCGCGCGTTGGCCTTATCTACCAGGTGATCGAGCGACTCTTCCAATACCCCATTTTGTATCACTGCCAGAATCTCGTCGTCATCCACCAGGTCGGTCAACCCGTCACTGCACAGCAGCAGTTGGTCTCCGGGCCGAAGCTGCGTCCCCTGGTTGGTAGTGGTTTGCTCGTCGGTTTCTTCGGGATGCAGCCGCAGGCGCATGTCGGGCACTACGGGCTTTTTCGACCCCAGATGGCGCCGGATAATATGAGCACGCGGGTGATCGCGGGCCTGCTCCGGTTTGATAATGCCGTGTTCGATGGCTTCCTGCACCCAGGTATGGTCGGTGGTGAGCTGCTGAATCTGTCCGTCGCGGAGCAGGTAAATGCGCGAGTCCCCCACGGATGCGATGTACAACTTGTCGCCAATCACCCAGGCACATGCACAGGTGGAACCCATGCCTTGCCGATCAGTACCCAAATTCGATTGATTGTTAACGGCTTGCCCGGCCAGGATGATGGCGTTTTCCAAGATTTCTCGAGGATTGGATGCGTCGCTGTCGGCCACGGTTTGGCTGATGGTTTCCACGGCAATCTCAGCCGCGATTTCGCCCGCGAAATGGCCTCCCACCCCATCCGCTACGATTGCGAGTACGGAGGGGGTAGAGTCTGTTTCACTTACATAGTGTGCGGAAACAGCGTAGCAATCTTCGTTATTTTTGCCGCTCATCCCCGGATGGGTTACAGCAGCTGCGTAAAGATGGGAGCGCTCACTAGGAATCACGATTTGGCTCCTGGGATTTGACTACGGGTTTAGGAATTTGCTTTTTGTCGCTCAACTTGAAACGCAGTCCAATGCGTCCAAAATGAATTATATCGCCGTATGCCAGTTTTGTGCCATTTGGTGATATAGGATTGTAATTGACCCAGGTGCCGGCTGTCGAGCCTTCGTCGAACAGACATGAATGACCCTCGCTATCAGTTCGCAGACGGGCGTGCAGGTCCGCCACAGATGGGTCGTTGAATGCCGCGGTGGCCAGGATGGGATCCTTTCCAAATGTGATTTCGCCGCTGGTGATTGGGATCCGCTCATCTGGTGTGCCGCCTTTGGTTTCGGTCAGAGGCTCCAGGTATGCAATCGTGGCTGACGGTGTTGTCCGCCGTTGGGGCCATGACAACCGGTTTCTCCAACCGGATACAGACCGCCTAGGGATGAGCGGCTTTATGGCGACGGGCTGAGTGACCGGATCGGTTTTGGCATTCTTTTTCTGCTGCCGTTGGGTGGCTGATTTGCCCCTCAGCCTGCCAAAAGACTTGGGCCGGATGCGGCCTCCGACGATTAATACCAGCATCAATATACCCCCCGCCAACGCAGCGGCGACACTCGCTATAAGATGTCCGTTCTGGGCAATCGTCGCCGCGATGCTTTGGGGTGTTCGCTGCACTGTGACCTGGACCGTAGTCTCGATGCTGATGCCGCTCAGTCCCATTGAGTCCAGGGCCTCGACTTGCAGCAGGTGAGTGCCGCTGGAAGTATATTCGCTCAGATCCCAGGTAAATTTATCGAATGGGGGGGCGGTGTTTTCACCGGCGATGCTCCCGTCCACGTAAAGGGTAGTGCGCACCAGTGGCCGGACGCGCCCATCGGGAAATTCTATCAATATCTCCACGGGCTGTTCCGCGGGAGTATAGTCCGTTCTCTCGGTCAGGGCATTTTCTATCGGTGCACGGTTGGCACGAAAAATATTCAAAGGGGGAGAGACAAAAATCGGGTTGGGCGGCAGTACACTCAGTTCGAAGGACTGCGGCTCAGTGGTTATGTCCAGATTCTCTGTTTCGATATGGGCCGCGATCTGGTGGGGGGCATCGGTGACGATGCGGGACTCATAAGCCAGCGAGTAGATATATCGCAAAGGTTCCAGATAGCTCTCGATATTGGGGATGCTCTCCTCCCCAGAGTAGGTGAAGAACTGCCCCCCGGTTTGGTGGGCCAGCCCAGCGAGTTGAGTGGCCCCCTCGGTTGTGAAGTAGGCGGGAGATGAAACCATCCACACGTGGACGCGGATGCGCTCTTGTTTGGCAAGCGAGATAATGCTTTGCAGGGCGGCTGTTCCGGCCCGGTCGGGAGGAGGTGTCAGGATGAGCACCGCGCGTCCCATCCCGGGGCGGGTCGGCGGGTCGGCGGCCACAGCAATGGCGCGCACCAGCACGTCCAGGCTGGGGATTGCCGCTCGCGGATCAGTGGTGTAAGTTTCCAGCCCAGATAACCATTGGCGGGCGGTGGCAAGGTGAATATGTTCAGGCTCGTCGTTGGTGAGAAAGCTCAAGTCATCTTGCGAAGATGCCGGTTGTGTGTTGGCCCACTCGGTTAAAGCTTGTTGCAAGTCATCGTAACGCGAGATGCCGTTGATATCTCGAATGGCGAAAGTAGGCCCCAAATTGAGGGCCACTACGAACTGTGCCCCGGTTTCCAGTTCGATGAGTTCGCTCACGGGCACAGGCTGCTCGTCTTCGATGATAAATACATCTTCTTCCCGCAGGTTGTGCGCGAAATCCCCCTGCCCGTCATACACTTCCAGGTAGGCGCTGATGCGCGGAAAGTTATCGGTTACGGGTGGAGTCAAGATGGCATTGGCAACAGCCTGAGCATCCGCTGAAATGGGAAGCAACAGCAGCCAGATAGATAGCAGAGCAAATCTGCACAGGCGTTTATACATGACTAGATTTTAGCACATTTGGGGCGTGATCCCGTAAGAAACTCGGGACGATGTGCGTGAAACGTGAAGATGTGAAACGTGAAGATCTGAAGCGTGGAGGGTGGAGCGGGAGAGTGGAGCGGGAAGCGTGGAGAGTGGAGAGTGGGGAGCGCGTGGTGCGTGGGGTGGGTGAGGGTGGGAGGGTGGGAGCGGGGGAGGGAGGGAGGGTGGAGGGCGTGAAGATCACGCATCACGCCATCCGCCATCCGCCATCCGCTATCCGCTATCCACCATCCGCCATTCGCCATTCATTACTTGTTACCTTTTTCCTAAATATCTTCGGGCAGCGAACCTATCGGCTCTAGCGTGGATAACCCCGCGGTCAGACGCAGGTAGGTTAGAGTCCATGCGGCGCTGATATAGGCGCGCAGGATGCCGCCCAACACTATCAAGACCGGCAGGTAGGCCACGAAACATAATCCAGCAGTTAACAACCCGCCGCCTATGATCGCCTCGGACTCGGCTACCAATCCACCAACGACGCCGATCATAACTGGCACGATGATTAGAATTAATGGCAGGGCTATGATCATCCCAACGATTCCGCCACCGAGTACCAGAATCAACGCCATGACGATCATGTTCCCGATGTTTTCGCGGCAGACTGTCCAGCCGCGCTTCAGCCCGTCCATGATGCCCAGGTCTTCCACAACGACAGCAATATTGGCCTGCTCTATGATGACGCCTGCCAGCCACATCGCCGGTACCAGGATACAGATGAACGGAATCAGGCACATTATACCGATTCCCATGGTGAGCACCGTAACACCGATCAAGGGCAACATGAGCAGCATGATGATCAGGAAAATGGCGAAGCCCAGCAAAAGGTTCAATCCCAGGATCCGCCAGAAGAAAGGTTTGCCGCTCTTGAACAACTCGCCAAATGTCAGGGTTTCCGCGCCCTCTTCGGCTTTTACCGTCCCTTGGATCAGGCCAACGCGCCCGATAGTGCTCAAGGCAGTCATGATGAACCACAGGATCAGGAAGAACAGAATCAGCCCGCCAATTATGGCAACGATTTGCCATGTTTCGACAGTGTCGAAAAAATGTCCGATGCCGCCGAAGAAGCGTTGCATCTCCGGGGGAATGTCCCCATTGCCGCCAGAAACTTTGTAACCGGTATTGCTGCTGCTTCCTCCCCCACCGCCGCCCCCCTGACCGCAGCTAGACAGGATGCCAAACAGCCACAATATTTTGAATTTCCAAATAATTTTCCATGCTTTACCAAGTATTTCGCCGAAGTCCATTTTTACCTCCAGTTGTTTGTAGTTAGTAATTCAGTAGATCAGTAGATCAGTAGATCAGTAAATCAGTAAATCAGTACATCAGTGAATACTTCCCACTTCCTGGTTTACTGGTTTACTGGTTTACTGGTTTACTGGTTTACTGGTTTCCTGATTCCTAGTCCCTAGTCCCTAGTCCCTACTCCCTGCTCACGCCATTATCTTAAGTACTCACGCAGTTTATGCCGAACAGTGGGATGCCGCAGACGGCTGAGGGCCTGGGCCTCGATCTGGCGGACGCGCTCACGGGTCACTCCCATCTTGCGGCCCACCTCCTTCAAAGTGTAAGTCTGGCCATCCACCAATCCATAACGCAGTTGCAAGATGTATACCTCGCGGGGTGGCAAACCTTCCAAAACCACATAAATATGTTCCTTGAGCAGGTTATGGGTGACCGTATCATCCGGGTCTGGCACCTCCTCGTCGGGGATGAAATCGCCCAAAACGGAGTTCTCTTCATCGTCGGTGGGAGTTTCCAATGAAATGGGGTGCCGTGCCACCCGTATCATGTATTCTACCTTTTGTGGGGTAATTTCCAAGGCCTCAGCCAGTTCATCCACCACAGGAAGTCTCCCTAGACTCTGAGCCAGCTGGTTCTGGGCACGCAGTAATTTGTTTATCTGATCCCCCATGTGGACAGGCACACGAATTGTCCGCCCCTGGTCTGCAATTGCACGCGTCACGGCCTGGCGAATCCACCAGGTAGCATAAGTGCTGAACTTATAGCCACGATGATAATCGAATTTCTTAGCAGCGCGGATCAGGCCAATATTTCCCTCCTGGATCAGGTCCAGGAAAGGCACCCCACGATTCATATACCTCTTCGCTACACTGATAACTAACCTCGAATTGGCGGTGATCAAATGTTCGCGCGCCGCCCATCCATCACGAATAAGCTGCTGCATTTCGTTCCGGCGACGCTGGTTCACTCTGCTGCAGGCCAACTCTTCACGCGCCAACCGGCCGCGCTCGATTCGTTGAGAGAGTTCGACTTCCTCTTCCGCGGTCAATAGGGGCACATGCCCGACTTCTCTGAGGTAAAGGCCGATGATGTCTTCAATATCGACATTGGCCAGACGATTCTTGTCTGTGTCTATGACTTCATTCTGTTCTTCTTCGGTTGCCTCTTCATCAACAGCTAAGTCACCACCACCTGGCCTGCTGGCCTCAATGTCATCTATGTAAGAGATACCTGCACTGATCAAGGCAGCAAAAGCTTCTTCTACTTTATCGATATCACGCTCGGCATCGGGGAAGAGACTTAAAACGTCATCAATGGTTACAAAACCTTTTTTCCACCCTAATCTAAGCAGACGAGCGGTTGCAGATAAATCTGCATTATGTTCGTCCAGCGGTGTATCGGCCTGCTCGATCACACTCAACATAGATTCATCAATCATGTTTTATCCAACATTTGCAACCACTTGTTTTTTTGTATTTTGAGTCTCTGGGAATTCCCGTGGAAAGAGGCTGGGGTCTCACCCCGGCAAATCCCAAAGAGCCTGTATTTTCTCGTATAAAAGGGGTGGTGAGTACAAATTACCCGCCTTTCCTTTCTACACTTAATGAGATGGCACACTATACATTAACTGAAGCGGTAAAGTCAAGTGCTTATGGGATTTTTAAGGAAATTCTGGGGCATTTCCATAGGACTTACGCAGTTGATAAAAAATTACCGCGGAGATCGCCGAGATCGCGAAGAAATTCAGATGAATATAGCAAAAACTCTGCGTTCTCAGCGAACTCTGAGGTAGGATCAAACTGAAGTTTCATTAAGTGCGTAACTCCTATTCTAAAAAGTAGGGGAGTGTTCCAATGGTTCTATTGCGCTCACCACAAAATTCGTCAGCGGAATAACGGATTAGCGGAAGGCTGCGATGACAAGTCCGCTACTCCACTACAGTCCGCTGTTCATTGTCAGGTCATTCCTCTATCATATGGAGAGGATACGAAATTCTGGCTCTAATGGAATTACCGGGTTACCCCCCATATAAGGGGGGTAACCCGGAGATTTCCAGAGACCCAAAATTCATTGTCATATTCACCCCCCAAAAAAATGACAGCGAATGAAAGCGGATGCCGCGAATTGAGCATAACCCATTCGCGCTATTCCTTGAAATTCGCTGCGCAGTGCTGTGTCCTCTACAGTATCATTTTCACTCCCCCCAAAAAAAAAGACAGCGAATAAAAGCGGATGCCGCGAATTGAACCCAACCCATTTGCGCTATCCTCTGAAATTCGGGGGCTTTGGGAATCTCCGAGGTAGCCCCATATATGGGGGGTACTCCGGCAATTCCTAAAGAGCCATATTTCCCAATACCGCAAATGTCGACATGATGCTTACACCTCGTTAAAACGTAAAACGTGATATGTTTATACTGAAGACTTCACGTTTCACGCATCACGTTTCACGGCGAATTTGCCATTCCCGGTTGACTTTTGCGGTGCTGCCTAATTTCAATACCCACAGGGCTCTAGTACCCAACAAGGCAATATCGTGAAATGGGAGAAAATGGGGATTCGAAACCTCTTGACCAAATGTCAACTTGGTGTAGAATTAACCCGTGGGCCGGTGGCGGAATTGGCAGACGCAGGGGACTTAAAATCCCCCGGTAGCAATATCGTGTGGGTTCGACCCCCACCCGGCCTACCACTATATATGGGGGGTGTCCTGAAGAATACCCCCATATCTGGGGTACAGAAGCCTGCATTATTGCAGGCTTTTTGTTTTCAGTGCATAAGTGGTGCAGATGTGGTGCAGATGTGGTGCAGTTTGCTATGATTCTATGTGCTCCACAATTGTGATGATATCTGCTTTGCCCCCCATTTCAACTGGGATTGGTGTTAACCACTCATCCATCTGATTACCAATTTCTTTGTGCATGACTGGTATCAAATGACCATAAATATCCATGGTTGTTCTGGGCTTCGATCACCACCCAGCCCGAGGGCATTTAGGAGCGGGGATTAAATAACTTGTCCATTTCCAAATTTAGGTGTAGTGCCGGTTGAGTAGGCTCGGAGGGACGGAGAGCCGTATACCTATCCCAAAGGGACAAGTGTGCAGGCATACCATCCCGGTATCTAGGGACTGCGCACTTGCACCGGAACGTAATACCTATCCCGGCGTTTTTACGGTAGTGCAGGTGTGTCCTTCGGGAGAGGCGGAGCAGGGCGGGATACCCTGGCACCGCCCACCAGGGCAGGTGTGGATATCCCGGCTACATGTTGACTCCTCCCAAAGCCATCGGTATAATACGTGTATTACACGTGTAACTGACCGGAGGTATACCATGCAAAGGAAACTGACTCTTACAATTGATGAGCAAGTTTATGAAGGATTGTATACTGTAATAGGCCGCCGCCGCATTAGTCGCTTTATCGAAGACTTGGTACGCCCCTACGTTATTTATCCAGACCTGGAAGCCGCTTACATGCTGATGGCACAGGATGAGGAACGCGAAGCGGAAGCATTGGAATGGGCTGAGGCTACAATTGGAGACGTTAGCGATGAAACGCGGTGAGGTGTGGTGGGTAAATTTCGATCCATCAGTCGGGGGAGAAATCAGAAAAAATCGACCGGCAGTCATCGTCAGCAACGACGTCGCGAACAAGTTCCTTAACCGCGTGCAAGTTATCCCATTGACATCGAAGACTGGGCGCGCATATCCAAGCGAAGCAATGGTGACATTCGATAATCAGCAAAACAAAGCCATGGCGGACCAACTAACAACAGTGAGCAAGTTGCGCTTAATCAATCGGGCAGGTAAAGTGACAAACGCCGACATGCGCAAAATAATGCATGCGATACAGGTGCAGCTTGGGTTACCGCATTCGTTGCAATGATGTTCAGGCTAGATGGTTAACTCCACAAAGACAGAAAAAGCCGCCCGTCGGGCGGCTTTTTGTGTCAAGGTGGTCTACCTTTGACGACGAATGAATTCGCCATCTGCTACATGAAACCCGTTGAAACGGGTTGTGATCGTTAAGTGCGTTTTACCCGCAGGGGTACGCAGAGCGCAACGCACTTCGCGTATCAGACGATGGTTTCAACCATCGGACTGGGGCTGGGGCTGGCTTCGGGGGGAGCAATTTCATCCCACGGAACCCACGCCAAAATCGTTGTTCCCCCCATGGATTGGGATTCTATCTCTACCTCGCCCCCTACTTTGCGAGCACGGCGGCGCATATTCGACAGTCCATGCCCCAGGGCGGCGTTCGTTTCCTGCAAGTCGAATCCGCGCCCATCGTCGGTTATCTCTAACAAAACACGTTCATCCGATGTCCACAGATGAACGTTTGTCTGCCGTGCGTGAGCATGTTTGGCAACGTTGGCCAGTGCTTCCTGGCAAATATGGAAAAGCGCCAGCCGGTTCTCGCGGGGCAGGTTTGCTAACCCGTCGTCTCCCGCAGTTAGAGTAGCGCTGGCTAACGAGTGCGTTCGGAACTCGTCAATCAACCGCTGCAATCCTTGTTTCAACGGCTGCTCGTCTCGAAGCTGCCTGGGGCGCAGATCCAAAACGTAGGATCGGATATCGCGAATAGTGCTGTTCAACCCTTCGATACTCTGGTTGATCTTCTCTCGTGCCAATTCTGTGTTCTCGTCGATGGATAGTTGGGCGTATTCGAGAGCCAGCCCAACTCCGTAAATCGATTGGATGATCCCATCGTGTAAATCCATGCCGATGCGCTCGCGTTCCTCCAGCACGGCCAGACGACCAGCCTGATTATGTAAACGGGCATTCTCGATCGCAGTTCCAGTCCAGGCGCCGATGGCCTCCAACAGATTCAACACCCGCTCATCGAATTGACGCTCCTGCCGGCTGGCGACCGTCATCACGCCCACCACTTTCCGGCGCGCCATCAAGGGAATACAGGCCAGACAGCGGAAACCGGCATCCACTATGGCTTTGCGCAGGAGGCGAACATCCGTTTCCAGCGATGTGCTCACCAGAGTCTGGCCTAGCAGAGCCACCCGCCCGATAAAATATTCCCCAACCATGAAACGTTCTCGTGACCAGAAGGCTTCCGCAGCCTCGCCGCGATGCAAAGCCAGACGCAACTCTTTGCGGCCTTCCTCCCGCAGGAAGATTTCGCCGGCCTCGACCCCCAAATAATCGATCACCCGGTTCAGGGTTTGCTCCAGGATTTCACCCACTTCCAACGAACCTGCCAGGGTATTGGCCAGATCATTGAGCACCGACAGGTCTTCGTTGCGTTGTGCGAGTGTATCATCGCGGCGTACCACTCTTTCGTACAGGCGGGCATTTTCGATAGCCACTGCTGCATACGCGGCCAGCGTTTCGATCACGCGCTCGTCATCATCGGTGAACTCCGGGGCATCCTCTTTATCCGTCAGGTAAATTTGCCCCAGCAATCGCCCGCCAGACATGATCGGGACCCCCAGAAAGGAGCACATCGGCGGGTGACTGGACGGAAAGCCAGCGCTGCGGGGGTCTGTACTGATATCGGCAACCCGGATTGTTTGCTGCTCTTCTCGCAAAGCGCCGATCAACCCTAATCCCTTTGGCGGGTGGGCCATTAATTCCGTCATCTCATTGCTCATCCCAACCGGAATGAATCTCTCCAATTCCCCTTTCGAGTTCACCATGCCTATAGCAGCATAGCGCGCCCCAACCTGCTGGCGCGCAAGTTTCACAATGCGCTCCAACACAGTATTCCGAGATAAGTCGCGCACCAATTCAAGGCTGGCTCTATGCAATGCGGCCAGCCTTTCCTCGAGCTGCTCTCGTGTCAGTGTTACCATAAGGGATTCCTCACCACGTCCATATTTTACCTTAATTCGACAGATTTGATAGTTTTTGCCAGACATATATTTTAGAATTTGCGTGACTATTCAGCCAACATTGGAATAGAACGCGGATTTACCCTGAAGGGCACGATGTTGCGGATCAGGCGGATTTTCGCGGATCAAAATCAAAAAATCCGAGTGAATCCGTTGAATCAGCGTCACACCTGCACTTGCCGCAGGTACAAGTGTCCGCGTTCCATTCTCGTGCATCTGGCTGTAACCTGAGTAGTTACGAATTTGCCTGTATTTAAAATAAGGATTCCACATGACCGATTCCCACAATCTATCGCGTATCCCCGGATTTTACAACCTGCCCCTGAAAGAACGGCACGCCGAACTGGCCCGCAGGGGGATTCTGACCCCGGAAGATATCGCCACCTTGAGCGGTGAGTCTGGTCTATCCCTCGAACAGGCCCAGTACATGATCGAAAACGTGGTTGGCCTGCATTCGCTACCCCTGGGGATTGGCCTCAACTTCATAGTCAACGGGAAAGAGGTGTTGGTTCCCATGGCAATCGAAGAACCTTCCGTCGTTGCTGGGGCATCTTTCATGGCTAAGCTGGCCCGTGGGGGAGGCGGATTCACTGCCCACACTACGCCTCCTGAAATGATCGGCCAGATGCAAATTCTTGATGTGTCCGACTTGCACACCGCTCGCTTGACTCTGTTGGAACACACAGACGAATTGCTGGCCGAGGCCGCCGCAGTCGACCCGGTTCTCGAACGGCTGGGCAGCGGGCCGCGCGGTATCGAAGTCCGCGTTATCGAGTCATCTCCCATCGGCCCATTTTTGGTGCTCCACTTGATCTACGATGTACGCGATGCCATGGGCGCCAACGCTGTCAACACGGCTTGCGAGCGATTGACCCCGCGGGTCGAGGAGATCACCGGCGGACGCGTCCACTTGCGCATCCTCTCCAACCTGGCTGACCGGCGTCTGGCCCGCGCTCGCTGCACGATTCCCCTGACGTCGCTGGCCTTCGATGAGTACGCGGCCGAAGAAGTCCGTGACGGCATTATCGCGGCCTGGGCCTTCGCGGCCGCAGACTCCTACCGGGCCGCTACCCACAATAAAGGTATCATGAACGGCGTTGACGCAGTGGTGGTCGCCACCGGCAACGACTGGCGGGCAATCGAGGCCGGCGCTCATGCCTACGCCGCCCGTAACGGACGCTACACATCCTTGAGTACCTGGGGGACCGACTCCGAGGGCAACCTGGTCGGCACGCTGGAAATGCCCATGGCGGTTGGCATCGTCGGCGGGGCCACAAAGGTACACCCCACGGCCAAGATAGCCCTAAAAATGATGGGTGTCACCACTGCCAGCGAATTGGCCGAGATCATCGTCTCCGTGGGGCTGGCCCAGAATCTGGCAGCCTTGCGTGCCCTGGCAACGGAGGGCATCCAGCGCGGCCACATGGGGCTGCACGCCTGTCAGGTTGCTATCGCCGCTGGCGCCCACGGGGACGAAATCACTCGTCTGGCCGGGCAAATGGTCGCCGAGGGCACGGTGCGTGTTGATCGGGCGAGGGAGATTTTGAGCCTGAAGCGTGAAACGTGATCACATAAGCTGTCATTGCGAGGCAGCCTTACCGCCGAAGCAATCTCATCCTTGACGAGTGGGAGATTGCTTCGGCGATAGAGCTGCCTCGCAATGACAATTAGTGGTTTTCTCACGCATCACTCGTCACGTTTCACGAATCACGTTTCACGAAAACCAACTATGACCCAAAACAAATCTGACTTGCTACTCAAACCCTCCCGCCCAGTGGGCATCGTGGGCTACGGCGCATACGTCCCCCGTTACCGGCTGCCTGCTAAAGAGATCTCCCGCATTTGGACGGGTGGCGCTGGCGGGACTCCCATTCAAGAGAAATCCGTTCCCGGCTTGGATGAGGATGTTGCCACCATGTCTATCGAAGCAGCCCGCAACGCCCTGGCCCGGGCCGGGATCAACCCCGCAGGGATTCGCGCCGTTTGGGTGGGGTCGGAATCCCATCCCTACGCGGTGAAGCCGACTTCTACCATCGTGGCCGAAGCCCTCGGCATTGTGCCCCACACCCAGGCCGCCGATTGGGAATTCGCCTGCAAGGCCGGCACCGAAGCCATGGTCGCCGCTATCGGATTGGTGGGGTCTGAAATGGCGAATTATGCCCTCGCCATCGGCATGGACACTGCTCAAGGAAAACCCGGTGATGCCCTGGAATACACCGCCGCGGCGGGGGGCGCGGCTTTCCTGCTCGGGCCAGCGGATGGAGCTTTGGCCCTCATCGAAAGCACTTATTCTTTCGTTACCGATACACCAGACTTCTGGCGGCGGGAATATCAAAAATATCCCGAACACGGACAGCGTTTCACCGGTGAGCCAGCTTATTTCAAACACATCACCTCGGCTGCCAAAACTTATATGGAAGCTACCGGCACTACAGCGCAAGATTACCGCTACGCGGTCTTTCATCAGCCCAACACTAAATTTCCCGCCCGCGTGGCAGCCGGCCTGGGATTCAGCAAAGAGCAGATTGCCCCGGGGATGCTGGTTTCCCTCATTGGGAATACTTATTCGGGAGCCGCTATCATCGGCCTGACCGCCATTTTGGATATCGCCGAACCCGGTGACCGCATCTTGATGGTTTCTTTCGGCTCCGGTGCTGGGTCGGATGCTTTCGGGCTGCGCGTCACCGGTCGCATTACCAGCCGCCGTGACCTGGCCCCAAAGACACAGCAATACATCGCCCGCCGGACGGAGATCGATTATGCCACCTACGTGCGGATGCGCGGCAAGCTGGTGATGAAGTGATGAGCGAAGTCATCATAGCCGGTATTGGACAAACATCTGTCGGTGAGCATTGGGGTACATCTCTGCGGGAGTTGGCTTACTATGCCATGGAAGCGGCTCAACAAGACGCCGGCGGTTTGCGCCCGCAGGCCTTGTTTGTGGGCAACCTGCTGGCTCCCACCGTCTCTGGGCAGGCGCATTTGGGGGCCCTGCTGGCCGACTTTGCCGGATTGACAGGCATCGAAGCGTACACGGTCGAAGCTGCGGGAGCCTCCGGGGGAGCGGCTCTGCGGGCAGGATACCTGGCGCTCAAATCGGGGTTTGTGGATGTGGTCATGGTCACAGGTGTGGAGAAAGTCACTGACAAGCTCAGTGATGAAGTAGAAGCATACATTGCGGCCACAACTGATAGCGATTACGAAGCCATCCAGGGGTTGACACTGGCGGCACAGGCAGCTTTGTTAATGCGCCGATATTTATATGAATACGACCTGCCGCGATATGCCCTGGCAGGCTTCCCACTTACGGCACACACCAACGGGGTGGGGAATCCGAAGGCCATGTTCCGCCGGGCGCTCGAACCCGCGCTTTACGAACGAGCTGGCATGATCAGCGATCCCGTCAATATGTTCGATGCGGCCCCCGATGCCGACGGCGCCGCAGCGGTGATCCTGACCCGCCCAGAACTGCTGCCGCCCGAATCCCCCCACCCGCAGGTGAGAATCGCGGCTTCCAACCTGACCACTGATACCCTGGCATTGCACGACCGCCCCGATCCGCTGGATTTTCGGGCCGCGCGGCTCTCCGTGGAACGGGCCTGCTATCAAGCCGGGATCAGCGTTGATCTGGTCGATTTCTTCGAATTGTACGACCTCTTTTCGATCTATGCTGCACTCTCGCTGGAGGCGGCAGGATACGCCGAACGCGGCCTGGGGTGGAAGCTGGCCTCGAACGGGGAGGTGGCTCTCACGGGGAGAATTCCGATTGCTACCCTTGGGGGCCTCAAAGCCCGCGGCAATCCCTGGGGAGCCGCGGGAGTCTACCAGGTGGTCGAATCCGTCATCCAGCTGCGCGGCCAGGCCGGGGAGAATCAAATCCCCGGAGCGAAGCGCGCCCTGGTGCAATGTCTGGGCGGCCCGGCATCTACTGTGGTGACGCATGTGTTGGAGGCGGTGGGGTGAGGAGTGGCAGGTGGCGAGTAGCGAGTGGCGAATGGCGAATGGCGAGTGGCGAGTGGCGAGTGGCAGGCGGCGAGTGACGAATGACTACCCGGCTATTTGACTACCCGACTATTTGACTACCCGACTATTTGACTATTCGACTAACCTGATAGTTCTTGACAGCTTTTTTTTGCTAAACTGGCATCCGACGAACGATAAACTTACCTGACAACAGGAGACTGATAATCATGGAAATTCCCCGTCATTGGCGTTTGAAGAAGCAGCGTTATGCTCTAGTGGGCGAAGTTTGCCCCCATTGTGATGCCAAGTTGTTTCCCCCCCGTGATGTTTGCCCGGAGTGCGGCGGGGAGGCAAAAACCCCATACGCTTTCAGTGGACGCGGGGCAGTATATTCCTATACAACGGTCCACAACGCACCGGCCGGCTATCAGGAATTTGCGCCCTACACGGTTGCGCTGGTCAAACTCGAAGAAGGCCCGGTCGTGACTGCTCAACTGACCGACGTGGGTGAACAGCCCATCGAAATTGGAATGCCCGTAGAGATGATCACCCGCAAACTGCGCACCGATGGCGATGAGCGCGGCTTGAATGTGTATGGCTATAAATTCCGCCCGACAGAGTTTCAGTCAGTCGTGGCAAGCTGATTGGCAATTTTCAATATACAGATATAAAAGCCTTCCCAACGCTTCGTTGGGAAGGCTTTTATGACTCCACTGAAAAAAGGGTCGGATAAAATCAGTCCAAAATTGACCCTCCTCAAAAAGGCAAAAGTTTAATATAATCAGGCCA
>JBDRGC010000342.1:0-2305 GCA_043818215.1 Chloroflexota bacterium
GGTGGAAGGATGCTACAAAGATGGGTTGACCAGCCGGTCAGCCCAGCGGGTCATCCGGCGTTACGGTGAAGAGGCCGGGCTGCCCCACCTGACCCCGCACATCCTGCGGCACACTTTTGCCAAGAATCTGGTCAATCAAGGCGTGGGATTAGAGAAGGTGGCGGTCCTATTGGGGCACGCCAGCCTGAATACCACCCGAATTTACGTTACCCCCGGTCAGCGTGATTTAGAGAACGCAGTAGAGAAATTGAATGATTAGTCCCAAAAAAGGAGATTATCGTGATGATTAAAAAAGAAACCGCCGGGGAGCATCCGGCGGTCTCACAACAATGGTATTGCAATGCAACTGTTCGGTTGCATTATAGCACGTCTATTTGCAGGATGTCCAGCAATCCGCAACTCAACCGGAGGCTGCCATGCTAACCGAGAGACTGCAAATCCAGGCATTGGCAGATCGGATCGCCGGTCTGCCTGTCAACGTGACGGTGCGCCATCTCCAAGAACCCTGGCGCACCTGCTGGCTGGCATTAGATGGTGTGGATGCCAAAGAATATCACACTGAGTTGGCCCAGGCATTAGAAGCAAATCCGAAACAGACTGACATCCTGGGAGCCATTTTCGCTGCTCGACCCGGATATCAAATGAAGTTTCAATCCCTGCAAGACCTGGCTCCCACACTCTCCCCCATCGAGTGGGTGTGGCCGGGTTGGCTGCCGCGGGGCATGCTGACTGTTTTGGGGGCTGCTCCTGGTGCGGGGAAGTCCTTTGTGGGCTTGGATCTGGCCTGGCGCATCACCACAGGCGAGGGCTTTCCCGATGGCAGCCCAATTCCCAACTCGGATGCCAACGTGATCTACGTGGATGGGGAAGCGGTTCCGCAAATCCTGAATGAACGCGCCGAGCACTATCAACTGGATCGTCAACGTCTGTACCTGCTGCTGCCGGATTCGGGTGAACCCATCGATTTCGGCACGGATAAATACCGCAACCGGTTGATCAATATGGTTGCCACGCTTCAGCCTGAGATCGTCATCGTTGATTCCCTTTCCAGCATCCACAGCCGGGGACAAAATAACATTGAAGATGTCCGGGGTCTGCTGAGCTTCTTCATTCAATTGGCCGAATCCTACCAGGTCGGTATGCTGCTTATGCATCATATTCGCAAGCCCGGTAACGGGAAGAACATGCAAATGTTCGAGTTATCGATGGACGATCTCAGCGGCAGCGCTCATATTGTGGCTATGGCCCGGGTGGTCTGGGGCATCCACGTTGTACAGACCGGGCCGGAACCTGACCCCAACGGGCCGCGGGCTTTCAAAATGCTGAAGACCAACCTGGGGCCGTATGAGGAGCCGCTCGGATTTGAATTTGCACCCCTTCACCCTGAGGGCGTGTACATCAAATGGAACCAGGAAGCGCCAAAGACATATCGGGAACCAACCAAAGAAGACGAATGTGCAGTCTGGCTGCTGGATTTGCTCCAGGATGGCTCCATGAAACCTAAAGATGTTATTGAAGCCGGAAAAGCGGAAGGGTTTTCGCGTGGCCTGATCTACAACGCCCGCAGCGGCTTGCGAGTGCGAGTTGTCAACACCGAAGGAAACAAGTCCCCACACAACCAATGGAAACTCGCTGACGAGTAGATTCTCGCCAAATTGAGAGAGTTCAGACATCTACTGTCCAAAGAGTCCAAAGAGTCTACTGTTTTAAGTGTGGGGTACCTTTTCAAACGGGGGGTGAGGGGCTTGGACAGTAAGACTCTTTGGACTCTTTGGATAGCTTGGATAGTTTGGACTCTTTGGATAGTTCACTGGAAAACTATGAAAATGCTGACGAAAGAAGACCTCAAAGAGCGTGTAGCGATTGATGCCATCGTGGATGGTGATATTGGCCCGCCAGTGCGTAAGAGCGGCGCCTGGCAGCTCTACTTCTGCCCATTTCACGAGAATATCCGCACGCCTGCGCTGGGAGTCAACGTGGAGACGGGTACGTTCAAATGCTTTTCCTGCGGGGCACACGGCGACATCTTCACCTGGCGGATGCTGCGGGAAGGGGAAACCTTCCAGCAGGCGTTGAAATGGTTCCGTGAGAAGTTGGGGATTCAGGGTACGAATAGCAAAAATTGGCCGCGGTTGAACGCAAAGCCGAGACGAAGGACAACGGCAAACGATCATCCCCCCTCCGCTCAATGGCAGGCCCGGGGGCGGGCGTTTGCACAATATGCGCAGGAACAACTTTGGAAAGGTGGCGCTGGATTACAGCTTGGTCTGGACGAACTCTTTCGCCGCGGGCTGAAAGCGGAGAC
>JBDRGC010000343.1:0-2414 GCA_043818215.1 Chloroflexota bacterium
ATTTGTGAGACCAAACTGTCACGTTCAGATTCGATCTGTGTCTGGTTCATATTTCTATATCGTCCAGCACCTTTTTCAGCCGGCTTTGTGGCGGCTGCAATTTCATCTTGCAGTCGTTCGATTTCCTGTTGCGCTCGTTCAAGTTCTGATGTAAGGTCTTCAAATTTGTCATGCTGTTTTTGCGTGAGTTTTTTGCCACGTTTTGCTTTGGCACGAGTAACAACTGAAACTAAATCATAGTCTTGGTTTATTGTTAGCTTTTGGGCAGCCAAAGCGCGGCCTTTCTCAGTTCCAGATTTATGAATCGCTGTTGATAATGCTTCAAATTCCGCCTCGATTCGCTCTAATTGGGTATTGAGAATGGCGATAGAGGATGATTCCGTAGCATTTTTTATCTTACCTTGGATTCCTCGATGCTCCGCCTTGAGTTGGGCCGCTCTGACAACCATTCCGGCAGTCTCAACATCATTTAGCGGTCGCGGCTTGCTGTTGATTTCTGCTGCCGTTCTCAGGGCATTGTCCACGTGGCCATTGTCTTTGGCCTGTTGGAGTGACGTTTGCCATCCTTTGCGCTCTGGCGAAGGAACCCCATCGAGACCCAATGCCGCCCGATCTTCTTGTATATCCGCTTGTCTTGCCGATGTTTTAGTAGGATCGGCCCTACCTGTTATAAGTTGCCCAGTAACGTTGTCAACTTCATCGGAGTAATTGGCTTCTTCAATCGTCGTCGGTTGAGGCCCCGCCTGAGCCGCCTGGGCCTCTGGGGCCGTAGAGATCGTCGCTCCTGGGGCCTCCTGGACCCTTCCACGCCGTAGCTCGGCCCCGCCCCGTTCGGCCTTCATAGCGGCTTTGTCCTTCTTCTGTTCCGTTACGGCTTGAGCAAGAAGTTCGGAGAGATTGTTTTCTCCGCCCGCTTCGCGGGTCACATGGCCAGCGGAGATAAAAATCGGGTAACTCTGTCCCGCTTTGCCGACCTTGCCTTTGGTATCAACGATCTGACCATAACCAGCAGATTCCAAAGCCTTATTAATATTGTCTTTGATACGAGCGATAACCCCCCCCACCTGGGCAGGATCGGGATTAAGAAGAAGAAGCTGAAATTCGTCTCCGCCCTTATGGCCTGGTTGGATATTAGAAGTAGCCACATCACCACGTTCTCCACGAATGCTGTTTTTGATGGCATGACCAACGATCCCAAGCACTTTATCGCCCTCAGCCTCACTGAGTACATCGTTGACTGCTTTGAAATTGGCCATGTCCATAGCGACAACTACTGTGTTTTGGCCTTCAATGTCGGCGGCTTTCGTTATCTTTTCAAATTCTTCGTGCAGAATTTCCGCCTTGGGCAGACCGGAAATAGCACTTATGCCGTAGCGTTCACGACCAGCCGCCAAGCCCTCTTCATAAGTTTTTGCAGGTGCCGGCGTGGTGGTCGGTGCAATCTCTTTTTGAAGTCTGTCAATGGATTCTTGGGTTTCTACATCAAGCTCGGAACGAATTTTTGCAATCTTCTCGCGGGCAACTACTCGACCAGCGACAAACTGCCCCGTCATCGGCGTAGCCAGTACGCCGATCTCGACCAATATGTTTTCAGCGTCTTGTACCCACCCGGACTTCAGACGGTCCAGCATTGTCGAATTTTCGCCCGTGCCGAAATTATCCACATCGGCAATTGCCCTTAATGTCGTGCCGAGCCGTTCCTCCCCAATCTCACCAAGAATATTCGAGTATCCCGCCTGGGTAGACATCTGGCGAATAAATTCACCCTTTTCGCCTCCGGTGGCAGCAAACCATGCTTTGTAGAGCCCGTCCGTGGCCTTGGAGCCAAATGGCAACTTATTGAGCAGCCACCCGCCGCCTTTGGTAATGCCTGCCCCAGCTTCTTCTGACAACGATTCGATGTACACATCGCCCCATGCGCGGTACAGTTTTGTCGCCCACCCGGTTTCTTCTTTCAGCCCTAAAACTTCATCCCTCACTTGTTCGACGTATTTGTCGCCAACCTTATGAGACAAACCAAATGAACGGGTGGCTGCACCTGCTCCCCAGCCGGTGGCGCGTAGGGCCAGTTTGCCGGTAGCGGTTTTGGCGTAATGTCCTAAAATCTTTTCGCCGGCCTTGACAGCAGCATCGTCCCCCAACGAAGCCAGCCCGCCAGTCATGGCGAATTCAGCCATCCATGTCGGTAGAACTGATATGCCACGTTCAATTTTGTACATTGCAGTTTTATCGGCAGCAATATATTTCAGGTATGCAGAAATTATTTTTTTGTCATTTTCTCTTACTGATTCAATGACAGCATTTCTTTTAGCTAAACCCAATAGGTCAACTTTTTCAAAATCAATGTCCTCGGCAAACGTCACTTCACCCTTCATCCATTCTGGGTCGACGAGTTCAGGATACATTGCACGCTC
>JBDRGC010000344.1:0-3674 GCA_043818215.1 Chloroflexota bacterium
GAAAGTTCTTGTAAAATCAACAAGACATCACGCGAAAGGTACATGGGCACAATCGACAAGGGCTGCCCTTTCAGCCGGCCAAAGCCCATTTCAATGATGTACTCACTTCGGTAGGCCAGCACTGCCTGTGTCAAGCCGACCTGCTCGGTCGGCGCATTGGTGGCATACACCCGCCAGCCCAACCGACCGATTGCCAAAAAAAACGCCTGTTCATCCACAACCGCCGTCACACGGGGGAAAATCACCCGCCTCACCGTCGCTGGCCGTTCCCGATAGCTGCGCACGCTTCGCTCATGGACGCTTTCCTGATACTTTTTGTTGCTTCGACATAACTTTCGGATTGGGTGTCGAAGCAACAAGACATACGTCAACCGCAACAGGCCAGTAACCGAAAAGCGCGTAAGAATCGCTTCGGCTGCCTGACGCAGCGACTCGACATCGGTGAAACGTTTCTTCCCGCGTCGCCGGTCGTTCAAAGCAGCAAGGGCGCTTTTGCCCTTCTCAAGCCTGGCCCGCAGTGCCGCCTCCGCCGTCTGGGCCTGCTTGAGGGAGCGCACGATCAGCAACCTTTCCGTCCAGGCGAGCGTCTGGCCCTCTACTTCGGCTGTCAGCGGCGCCTCGCGCACGTAGCCTTCGGCGATACGCATGGACACGCCGTTTTCATCCTTTGTGGTTATCTGAAGTAAAAACCTTCCTGTTTCTGGCAATGTCCGTCAAGCGCTGCCGTAAAGCAAGGACAGGTGCAAGGTAGCTCTCCAACACATCCTCAGGCAGTTGAGTCTCCGGCAACGGGCACAGGTAAAAATCTCCGCCCTGTTGGGTGAAGGCGCGTGTCGAAAGCGCTCTTTTTGTTGGTTTGACACCCACTCGGAATCTTTTGTCAAACCAACAAGACACTGCCATCTTGCAATCACCAAGGTACAACAAACCGCGCCGCCCCAAGCTTTCTCGCACCCTTCTGATAGCCGGGACGTACAATGGGTCATCGGCCCGTTGCCCAGGCAAGACAGCAGTGGTCCAGTGTGGAGAGCATCACCTTCAGTTGGGGCAAGTCTGAGTTCACCAACGACGAAGCGTCTTATGGGGCGCTGGTCCTTGCTATGACCAAACTGGAACAGGCCGTCAGGTGTCACCGACCAATAGCCACTGGCTGTGGTACTATCCAGCCTGACCTGTTCAGGATGGAGGTCATACACCCGCAGCAGATGGCGATTCAGGTCATCCTCAAAACAGGAAGGTTTTTACTTCAGATAACCACACAGGAAGGTTTTTACTTCAGATAACCACAAAGGAAGGTTTTTACTTCAGATAACCACAGCCTGCCAATGCTCATCGTCGCTCAGGGCACTCAGCATATCCCCCAGGCGGTCATCGCTGAAGTCCAGGCCCCTCACCGGCTGCCCCGTGACACGCTGTAGCGTCTCCAGCCGCTTTTCCGCCCAGGGTTGGACATGGTTGAGGCGATGGTCGGCTTTGGAAAGAATGTGGGTCAGCCAGACCATAGCCACCCATCCCAGGCTTAAACCTTGCCAGTTGCCGTGGGGGAGAAAGTGCGCATCTAGCAAAGGTTGTACGCCCATCTGCGATAGTTTGGCAAACAACAATGGGATGTCATCTACACGTTCATTGGTTACACTCAGTATCTCGCTCATACTGAGAGTTTACCACAATCTTGCGAACTGAGTCAAGATTTGAGCGAACCATAGGGTGATTAGTGAAGCATGATAGAATCATCATCACTTCTCATTATTCATATATCAGCATCAAAAAGTTGTTCTTTTCAGACACGCTTCAAGATTTTTACGCGCATCAGTAAAGTCTGGGTTAATTTCAATAGCTTTCTCATAAGCCGCGCAGGCATTTTTCAATTGCTGTGTCACTTCGTATACAAGGCCGAGATTATAGTAGGCATCCGCATAATTCGGCTTGAAATCGATGGCTTTTTGGTAAGCATCGATGGCAGTGTAATATCGCCCTTTAGCAGCATAGGCTACTCCCAAATTATTGTAAACTTCGCTAAAATCGGGTTTGATTTCGACAGCGCGCTGCCAGGCTGTGATGGCATCATCTAACCAGCCGATAGCAAAATAGACAGTTCCCAAACCGTGCCAGGCTTCAGGCAGGTTTGGACTTAATTTCACCGCCGTTTTATAGGCTTCGATGGCTTCGCTATTTTGCCCATTTGCATAGTAATCTCTGCCCATATTACTATATGCGGGGGCGTAACTTGGATTATATTCCACCGCTTTTTGGTAAAACGCAATTCCCTCTTCCAGCTTATTTTCCTGCGAGCGTGCTATTCCGAGACTGCTGTAGGCTTGAGCATATAAGTGCGCAATGTACTGAACGCGAACTTGTTCAATTTTTTTCAATTCCTCAGAAGATATTGTTGGGATGTAGTAATGCAGTGATGTCAGATAGGAAGTCATTAGGTCCGCATTCTGGATTTTTAACCACTCCGGTCTGTCTGGACTATTCCAATGCAATTGGAGTTCGCCTTCCAAACTTTTTCTTTTCCTAAAAGAAAAAGTTTGATCAAAAAGAAAAGAAAAGGTGGAAAATTCTAAATCGGGATGATTATCCGTATATGCGGAAACCGATTGCGAAATTTTGCGCAAATCTTCAGGTCCCATCAGCAACCCGGCGAGAAAATTGTCAATCTGATTTAGATTGTATTCTGGGTAACCCAAGTATGATAAATCCAGAGCATTATAGACTTTTTTATTTTGCAGACGCGCGTTTATTTTTTCTGTATCAAGATGAATCTCGCCATGCACGTCTGCACTTCGTGCATCCGTGTTCGCTTCGCTCACCCCCCCCCCCCCCCCTCCCAAAGAAGCGAAGCTTCGTGGTGAACTCAGAGGGGGGTACATAGCCTTCGGCTTATGGTTTCCTTTGAAGCCCAACAACAGCAGGTCAGCGCTGTTATACCACAAGAGAGAATTGGGAAAGACGGAGATGAAAGTTTTGATTATCCCCATTGTTTCGTTGGGGCGCGTATTGTACAATGGCAACCACTGGGACATTATGCCATCCTGGTTCAAGCGCTTTTGGCAAAGTTGATAAAATTCTCGTGTATACAAATTTACGATACCCGCTTCCTCCGGTGGAGATGGTTCAAGGGTGATGATATCGTACTTATGTTTTGTGTGCGCTACGAAGTTGCGGCCATCCTCGACAATGATTGTCGTTCTTGCATCATTGCCAATATCGCCATTATAGTCTGCAAAATGTTTTAGCGCAGCATCCACAATCGTTTTGGAAATATCCACGATATCTATTTTATCAATATCATACGTCAACATCGAACCGAAAGTTTGCCCCGTTCCTAAACAGATACCCAGAATCTTCTTTGGCGTGCCCTGATGAAGGAGCATTGGAATATGTCCCTGAATCGGCTGAGGAGCAATGTTGAACTGTCCTTGCGCTTTTGTTCTGCCCAACACCGTCTTATTCGCCCATATTGATTTTTGTTGATTTTGCTGATTTACTGTTACCCAGACGGTGTTTTCTAAACCTTCTTCGACGAATATAATTTTCTCATCAGGCGCTTTGACCATCGACAAGACTTCTTGAGGAATTTGAATTTTCAACGCGAAACGGCTTCCGATTAGCGCAAATATTATCAGTACAACGGCTACGACATTGAATTTGATTCCCCCCTTTATCAAAGG
>JBDRGC010000345.1:0-12406 GCA_043818215.1 Chloroflexota bacterium
TGTTTACTTTCCCCCCCCGGAGACACCCCCCTCATGCGCCGTCACAAAGTAAAACTGATTCTCAACCCCAACGCTAATATGGGCGGGGCCTGGCGGGTGGCTGCCGACTTGCGCCCCATCGTAGAAGAATTCGGGGGCGCCGACTGGGCTGGTACTGTCTACCCCACCCACGCCACTGAGCTTGCCAAACAGGCCGCTGAAGAAGGATACGAATTGATCATTGCAGCCGGCGGTGACGGCACTACCCACGAGATCATCAACGGATTGATGCAAATACCTTCTGACCGCCGCCCTCGTATTGGGGTAATCCCGCTGGGGTCGGGGAACGACTTCGCTCACGGGGTTGGCATGAAAGGCGGCGCGCCTGAAAGCCTGCGTCAGATATTCACCGGCAAACCGCGGCGCATAGATATCGGCGTTGTCGAAGATGACCGCGGCCGCCGCGAATACATCGACAACACCCTGGGCATCGGGTTCGATGCCGTTGTGACCATTCGTTCTCACACCTTGCCTGTTCTGCGCGGCTTCTTGATGTATCTGACAGCCGTTGTCCAGACCATTTTCGTCAACCACGACGCTGTACGTATGCAAATAACTACCGACGAGGAAACCTGGGATGAAGAGACGCTCATGCTGGTCGTCTGTAATGGCCCCCGCGAGGGAGGCGGATTTCACGTTGCCCCCGATGCAGTGCCCGACGATGGATTGTTTCATTACGCGGCCATCACAAAAGTCTCCCGCCTGATGATGTTCCGGCTGATACCCGAAGTAATGAATGGCACTCACGGACGCTTCAAGAAAGTGCGCATGGGGCATTTCCGCGAGTTCGAGCTGCAAGCCGATCAGCCTCTCCATATTCATATCGACGGGGAGATATTCGCGGGCTTTGGCACCGACGTGCGCAAACTCAAAATCGAAATACTGCCCAAAGCGTTGGAAATAGTGGTTTAGGGGCATCCAGAAAATGCCCACTCTCTCCCAAAGCCTCCTCAATTGCGATCTCGGCCGCCTGCGCATTGTTGCGGAACTGTGGGGTGTAGAAATGGCTACCCCCGACGCCCATTCAGCCTTGCCTCTGCTTTCCAAGAATCTATTGGACGCGGAGCTGGTTGCCGAGATCGTCGAGTCGCTCCCCGCTGAGGCTGCTGCCGCCCTGGGAGCTTTGCTGCAAAATGGGGGACGCCTGCCCTGGCCACAGTTCATCCGCCGTTTTGGCGTGGTGCGCGAAATGGGTCCGGGCCGCCGAGATCGGGAGCGCCCCGACCGAGACCCGGCCTCACCGGCGGAAATCTTGTGGTATCGAGCGTTGGTAGCCCGGGCCTTTTTCGATACATCCCGCGGCACTGAAGAATTCGCCTATATCCCCAGCGACCTGCTGCCGCTGCTCCCACGCCTGCCCAGCGCGGAACCTCCCCAACGAGAAATCTCATCACAACCCCTGGGACGGGCCGCCACTCCCGCCGAACGCGCCCGCCCCACCCCCGCCTCCGACCACATCCTCGATCAGGCCTGCACCCTCCTGGCTGCGTCACGCACCGGCATCGCCCCCGCCCCTGCAAATCCATACACCCCCGGCTTTTTGCACGCCCTTCTCACCATCGCCGGCCTCCTCGACTCCCACGGGCTTCCCACTCCCGATGCCACCCGCGCCTTCCTGGAATCCCCCCGCGGCCCTGCCCTGACCCTCCTCGCTCGAGCCTGGTTGACCAGCCCCGATCACAACGATTTGCGCCACGTCCCGCATTTGCAGCCCGAAGGCGAGTGGGCCAACGACCCTCTGACTGCCCGCCGATTCATGCTGCGCCTGCTGTCTCACCTCCCCGCCGGAACCTGGTGGAGCCTCTCCGCCTTTGTGGCTGACGTACGCCAGCAGCACCCCGATTTCCAGCGTCCCGCAGGGGATTATGATTCCTGGTTCCTGCGGGACGAGCGCACCGGCGAGTTCTTGCGCGGCTTCGAACATTGGGAGGATGTGGATGGCGCGCTGATTCGATATTTGATTAGTGGCCCGCTGCATTACTTGGGCATTGTGGATTTGGCCTCCCCCGAGGCCGAGGATTCCCCCGTGGGCGTTTTCCGGTATTCGGGGTGGGCTGCCAACCTGTTAAAAGGTGCATCGCCCGAAGGCCTCTCGGAAGAAGCCGCCCGCGTCCACCTCCGCTCCGACGGCAGAGTGAGCGTTCCCCTTCTTGCGCCGCGGGCTGTCCGCTACCAGTTGGCTCGCTTTTGCCAATGGGAGGATGATTCCCCTCACGAGTACCGTTACCGCCTCACCCCGGCATCTCTCAGCCAGGCCCGCGAACAGGGGCTGCGAGTGGGGCATTTGCTCTCGCTGTTAAGCCATCACGCCGACACGATTCCCCCCAACATACTCACCGCGCTGACCCGTTGGGACGAGAATGGCCCCGAAGTTCGATTGCAAGAAGCGTTGGTTCTGAGGCTGGGGTCGCCGCAAATCCTGCAAGCCTTACGAAGTTCGCGCGCTGCCCGTTTTTTGGGAGACCCTCTCGGCCCGGCAACTATCATAGTCAAGCCAGGAGCAGGGGAGAAGGTGCTGGCAATTCTGACCGAGATGGGGTATTTGGGGGAGTTTGGAGAGTAGAGATTGGAGATTGGAAATTAGAGATTGGAGATTGGAGATTGGAGAGTAGAGATTGGAGATTGGAGATTGGGGACTGGAGAGTAGAGATTGGAGATTGGGGATTGGGGACTGGAATTTCAGGTTCTGGGCGGCTAAATTCAGCCTAAAAATGGGATTAAAATCCGGTTGACTTTCCCGGCGACTCGGCTTATACTGAAAGTCACTTTGGAGGCAACCCCTTTATGCGAGGTTTGATCTCAAAAGAATATTTTTGTTTCACGCAATGAAAAACACGCGCGCTCTACTGCGTGTTTTTTTAATTAACGCAAGACTTCCGAAGTCTTTGCACATTCGTTAGAAACAATGCATCATGCAAAACTTCGGAAATCTCCCCCACCCCTTCTTTTCGAGAAGATACCAATAGCAAGTAAAAGGAGACAAAACGATGGATTACGGGATGATTGGCAAAATAGAGAAAGCCAAACGATATGCCGAGGAACGCGATCGCATTCACGTCGAAGCGCTCAAAGTGACATTCAATGGCACAAACAACCCTCACGAGGTTCACTTTGAGAATGGTGTATGGCAGTGTGACTGTTATTTCTTCCAGACTCGCGGACGTTGCAGCCACACCATGGCGCTAGAAATCATCCTTATGGACATGCTTCCCGAGCCGCCTACAGAAGACTGATAATTTTTCAATGAATCCAAACTCCCCGCAGGCAATCATCGCGGGGAGTTTTTTGTTTTAGAACCCGGAGAGTTCATTCCGTATTTTGGTAGTGGTTCGATGGTAAGTGATACTTATTAACGTCATTGCGAACGCAGCGTAGCGGAGTGCGGCAATCCCCTGCCTGATAAGAGGGAGATTGCTTCGCATACCTATGCAGGCACTGCGCAGAACGCTCGCAATGACGCCATCATTAATACTTTATCACTCCCCGTATTTTTACTCTAAAAGCACTACGCTAATAGAGTTTCAGATCAGTGATCTGGGGGTTATGGGTGACGGATGAGGCTTGCAACAGATGCAGCAACGCTTCATACATAGCTTTGCTCTATTTGTGTTTTGATCTGCCCCCACCCTTCCAACATATCACGGGTCGCTTCCCATTCCATCCAATCATCTTCATCTGCAATGGTGGCTTGCCCTGACAATGTCTGAGTCCACTCAGCAAACGGTTGCTGATACTTCTGCTCGTAACCCTGCAATCTGGCCTCAGCCCAGGCAATCTGTCGTTCAAGATAATCCAGAACGATGTGCTTGATCACTTGATCTGGACTGTTATATAAGCCGGTGCGCACAAAGGGTTCAGTAATAATAGGAAGAACGTGAGCAACTGTAGCAGCCGACGTGTCTGGCTTTTGCTGAGTTTCCTCTAACTTTGTATCGGAAAGCGATTTCTTGGCCAGACCGTACATTTGCTGTGTTGTGGGCGCATCGCGCAGGACGCGTCGCTCCTGGTCACGCAGATGTTCCTCCAGGGCATCCTGGTCAATGGGGATTAAAAACGCACTCGGGCGACCCTGATAGGTAATGACGTAACGCTCCCTCTCTTCCCTCACCTGCCGCAAAATCTCGCTGGCGCGATCCCTCAACTCACGAATACCAACTTGTCGAAACATCACACACCTCCAAAAAAAACGTCCCCAGGGTCTCACTACATCAAGCCCCAAAGAGCCAAAATACGCAGTACCGCATAACTTGCTATTTCTCGCGGCCATAACGCTGGTTGAGTAGGCCAACACGCTCTTCGTTGGCCGTATCGAAACCGTTTTGGCTTGTTTCCGAGCAATTCTTGGTTTCGATACGGCAAAGAACGCCTACTCAACCAGCGAACTGCCCTGCGTAATAGCAAGTTATGCTCCATTGCCAAAATACAATTATTGTGACCACGAATATATTCACAATAATTGTATTTTGCTTTGCCTCCTCTGTCAATCCGCCGATAAATGGCACACAATATCATTGGAATCTATTTTTTCTTTGAGGCAGGATACATGTATAATGGAAGCGTTGCTCCCTTTCAACCTTTAGGACTTGCGCAGTCGCTCCCCTAACTCCCCAATTCTGGGGGAAATCCTTCTACTCCCCCCAAGGTTGGGGGGCTGGAGGGGCTATTACTTTATCGGAGAATCCCATGTACAGTCCCGGTCACTCTCGAGAACGCGATTTCGATGTTTTGCTCCGAGACGGGGTCACTGCCGTAAAAATCGGCAGCCGTCGGCTGGCCCAGTCTTTGCTGAATCAGGCTACCATGTTAAATCCGCTGGATGTCCGTCCGTGGCTGTGGCTGACCGAAACCACCGACGATCCCGCTGAAAAGCAAGCATATCTCGAAAAAGCTGTCTCTGCCAATCCAGGCAACGCAGCCGCTCGACGGGGGCTGGCAGTGCTGACCGGCAAACTTGACCCATCGTCTATGCTATCTCTGGGTGAAAGCGTACAAGTCCAGGAATCCGCGCAACCCGAAGATGCTCAGGCCAAGGAGACTTTTTTGTGTCCGCAATGTGGGGCGCACATGGAGTTCGACATCCACGCCAATGAACTGGTCTGCCGTTCCTGCGGCCACGTGTTCGAAACCGAAGAACGCTCCGCCGCAGACCGGGAACAGGTGATGGATTTCGTGCTTCCCACCGAGCGCGGTCACCGCTGGGCTGTGTCGCAGCAGCAATTTAGCTGCCAGCAATGCGGGGCCTCGAGCCTGTGGCCTCCTGGACAAAAGGCCATTCGATGCCCCTACTGTGGTTCCGGTCATTTGATCGAGTCGCGCGAAACCGCTGAACTGGTGAATCCGCAGGCCATTGGCATTATGCAAATCGACGAGGATGAAGCTACCCACCGCTCCGCAGAGTGGCTTGGGCGCGGTTGGACCACCCCCGATGATCTGAAGGAATCATCGAAAAAAACTCTTTTGCGTCCGGCCTATTATCCCTTCTGGACATTCGACGGCACGCTCGATATGCACTGGTTTTGTGAGGTCAACGAGGGGAGCAGCGACAGTCCTGATTGGATCATGCGCAAAGGCGTGATATTCGAGCTATTCGACGATGTATTGATCTCTGGCTTGCAGAGGGTCAAATCGAAAGATGTGAAAGACTTGGAGCCTTTCAACTTGAAGGATGTGATCGAGTTCGAGCCTGAGTATTTAGCTGGCTGGCCTGCGCTGACCTATGACCGTTCCCTGGCTAAGGCATCACTGCTGGCGCGTGAGCAAGTTATGCGCAAAGTCCGCCACAGCCTGTACAGCCGCGTTTTGCCTGGACGGTCAAAACGTAACCTGACCACTGGAGCGGTCCACTGGAGCGATATGACCTTCAAACACATCCTGCTGCCCGTGTGGCTTGGCATATATCGCTACCAGGGGAAGGAATATAAAATTATGGTCAACGGTCAAACCGGCAAGATTGGTGGTGAAAAACCCCGCGACATGCTAAAAACCATTGCCATCATCGTCAGTGTGGCGCTGAGTATTTTTGTACTGTTGACATTTCTGGTGATTCTGGCCCTTAACTTGGGATGGATCAATCTGCCGTGATTGCGGGGGGTGAGTCAATGTCATTAAGTTAAGCCATCGGCGGATTACGAATCCGCCTGGACCATATAAGAAAATCCTATTTTGCTCCTGTCGGATCCGTCCCCCAAGGGGATGCTGCGCGATGATCCGACAGACACCAACCCTTAACTTAATGGCATTGAGTGACGAGTGGCGGATGGCGAGTGGCGAGTGGCGAGAGGCGGGAGGCGGGAGGCAGGAGGCAGGAGGCAGGAGGCAGGAGGCAGGAGGAAACACATTCCCCATTCCCAATTCACAAATAGAGCAAGTATAATCCCCTAATCTCTAATCTCTAATCTCTAATCTCTAATCTCTAATCCCCTAATCTCTAATCTCTAATCCCTAATCTCTAACCTCTAACCTCTAACCTCCTAACCCCTAAACCTCCCATGACCCCTCCCCTCAATTTCCAATCCATCATCTTCACCCTGCAAACCTACTGGACCGAAAAAGGATGCCTTATCTGGCAGCCATACCACACTGAAGTCGGCGCCGGAACTATGAACCCGGCCACCTTCTTGCGCGCCCTCGGCCCCGAACCGTGGAACGTAGCCTACGTCGAGCCCTCAATCCGCCCCGACGACGGTCGCTACGGTGAAAATCCCAACCGTTTTTACCAGCACACCCAATACCAGGTCATCCTCAAGCCTGATCCCGGCAACCCTCAGGAGCTATATTTGGGTTCGCTGGAAGCTCTGGGCATCGATCCCAAAACACATGATATCCGCTTTGTGGAAGACAATTGGGCACAGCCCGCTATCTCAGCCTGGGGCCTGGGCTGGGAGGTCTGGCTGGACGGATTGGAAATCACCCAATTCACCTATTTCCAGCAGATCGGTGGACTGACACTCGACCCCGTTTCGGTGGAACTGACCTACGGACTGGAACGCATCGCCATGGCCCTGCAAGGAGTGCGCGATTTCCGCGATATCCGCTGGAACGAGCATATAACCTACGGCGATGTATGCCTGCAAAACGAACAGGAATCCAGCAAGTACGCCTTCGAGTTAGCCGACGTTGACCGCCTGCGCCAGATATTCGACCTGTACGAGGCCGAGGCCGAAACCTGCCTCGCCAATTTCCAGGTGCTTCCCGCCCATGATTACGTGCTTAAGTGCTCCCACACCTTCAACGTACTCGATACCCGCGGCGCAATCGGCGTCACCGAGCGAGCTGGATTCTTCCGCCGGATGCGCACCCTGGCCCGCGGCGTGGCTCAGACCTACGTGGAGCAGCGGCAGCGGCTGGAGTATCCCTGGCTGGGGATTGGTAAATTGGGGATTGGTAAATTGGGGATTGGTAAATTGGGAAGTGGTAGATTGGAAAACCAAGATACCAAGATACCAACATACCAACATACCAATTTACCAATCTACCAATCTACCAATCTACCAGACACCTTCCTCCTCGAAATCGGCGTCGAAGAACTCCCCTCCGGCGATCTCGAAGATGCGCTCGCTCAACTGAAAACGCGCCTCCCCGCGCTGCTGGATGAATTGCGCCTCGACCACGGTGAAATCAACGTTGTGGGCACGCCTCGACGGCTGGTCGTGCATATCGAAGAACTGGCTCCTCGGCAGGCCGACCTGGAACAAGTGGTCAAAGGGCTTCCCGCCAGCCGCGCCTTTGACTCGGATGGCAACCCCACCAAAGCCGCGCAGGGATTTGCCCGCTCCAAAGGCGTGGATGTCGGCGATCTGGAAACTCGCGAATTCAACGGGGGCAGCTACGTGGTGGCAGTGGTACACGCTGCCGGCCGCCCCACCCTCGATATCCTGCTCGCAACTCTCCCCGATTTGATTGCCGGCCTACACTTCGGCAAATCCATGCGCTGGCTGCCTGTGCCCCACAAAGCGGGAAACCACGCCACAGTCGCCTTCTCCCGCCCCATCCGCTGGCTGCTGGCTCTGCACGGCGCAAACGTCATCCCCTTCGAATACGCTGGTTTGCAGGCCGCAAACATCACCCGCGGGCTGCGCTTCATCGAACCCAAAACAATCACTGTCGCATCCCCGGCGGGCTATTTCGCCGCTCTCAAGAGTCAGGGCATCATCCTCGACCCCGGGGCGCGTCAGGCCAGCATCGAGCAGCAAATCCACGCCCTGGCTGCTGAAGTGGGCGGAGAGATCGCCCCCGACCCCGCCCTGCTCACCGAGGTCACCAATCTGGTCGAGGCCCCGGCTGCCCTGCGCGGCGATTTCAACCCCAGCCACCTCGAACTTCCCCAAGAAGTGCTCATCTCGGTGATGAAGAAACACCAGCGCTACTTCCCTGTGAAACGTGAAGGCGTGAAGCGTGAAACGTTACTGCCCTACTTCATTACCGTGGCTAACAAACCCGCCGGAATGCCGCTGGAGGCCATCAAGCAGGGCAACGAAGATGTTGTGCGGGCACGCTTTGCCGATGCGGCTTATTTTGTGCGGGAGGATATGAAAACGAATTTGGCGGACTATCTGCCCAAGTTGGGGACTCTCACCTTTCAAGCCGACCTGGGTTCCATGTTGGATAAAACCCACCGAATCGGACGTTTAGCTTGCGTGCTGGCCCCGATACTTGATCTCAGCCCCGGGGAAACTGCCACGGCCCGCCGCGCCGCCGAGTTGTGCAAAGCTGATTTGGTCACCAAAATGGTGGTCGATATGACCTCCCTGCAAGGCGTCATGGGGCGCGATTATGCCCTGGCCTCCGGCGAAACCCAGGCCGTTGCCGCGGCCATCTTCGAGCATTACCTGCCGCGCTTTGCCGGCGACATCACCCCGCAGACCAAACCGGGGTTGGTAGTGGGCCTCGCCGACCGGCTGGATTCGCTGACCGGCCTCTTCGCGGCCGGGCTGGCCCCCACGGGAAACAAAGACCCCTTCGCTCTGCGCCGCGCCGCGCTGGGGGTGGTCGGCAGCCTGATGGCCTGGGATTTGGATTTCGATTTGGGCGCGGCTATCGAGTCCGCCGCAGAGAATCTCCCCATCGAGGCGGCTCCCGAGTCTCGCAGGGAATGTCTCGTTTTCATCGTCGAACGCCTGCGCAACCTGCTGTTGGACGATGGCTTGCGCTATGACATCGTGGACGCGGTGGTCACTGCCCAGGGGTACAACCCGTCCGGCGCGGCCCAGGCAGTCAAAGAACTCACCACCTGGGTGGCGCGTGACGATTGGGACACGATTTTGCCGGCGTATTCTCGCTGTGTGCGCATAACTCGTGACCAGGTATCAGGTATCAGGTATCAGGCCTTGCCAGATATCCACCCTGCCGAAAAGGAACTCCTGGCTGCCATCGAGAAAGCCGAAAGAGCTTTCACACTCTCCAATCTCCACTCTCCACTCTCCGCATTTCTGACCGCTTTCGAACCCATGATTCCCGCCATCGACAAATTCTTCGAGGATGTGCTGGTCATGGTGGAAGATGAAACTGTGCGCAATAACCGTCTGGCGCTGTTGCAGCGTATCGCCGCCCTGGCCGATGGGATTGTGGATTTGTCGAAGCTGGAAGGATTTTAAGAGTAATTCGGGTGATTGGTGAAAGCAGCTTGAATAGAACGCGGATAACACGGATTGAGCGGATTTACGCGGATTTTAACTAATTTTATTTTAAAAAAAATCCGCGTCAATCCGCCTAATCCGTGTTATCCGCGTTCTATTTCAACAGGGGGGTTGAACGCTAACTTTTAAGCAAATATCGCCTGTGAGTAACTGAGGAGATGTAACTATTCCTGTTTTGAGGTTCGTAGTAACGACTATTGCGAAGCATCCCGCACGTAGCATCCCCGAAGGGTGCGAAGGGGGCAGTCGTTTTGGCTACATAAACTGAGACGGACGGGTCTCGTAGGGCGCTCGTAGGATAACTGTCGGGAAGCCTTCAAGCATAGCAAGAAAAAACGGATAGAATTAACTCCACCGGATATATGGCTACCGCGGCGGGAAAAATTGCATATCCAATCTCCCATCACGATCAACACTACGAGTTTCTCTTCTCACTTTAGGAGGTTAATCATGAAACATTCGATTCTGTTCTGTATGCTGCTTTTGTTATCGGCCTGTGTAAAAACCCAGTCAATACTGACGGAGACGCCAGAGACTTCAACTCTTGCAACTGTCCTATCCCCAGAAAATTCGACCCCTTCACTAACTGAAAACTCACCAGATCAACAAACCATCATCAACGAAGTTCAGGCCCTCACTACCCAGTGGGAAGAAACCTTGCTGTCTTCCCCCGGATGGGTTCATTTGGCTTTACATCATTACAGCACCGAAGACCACGGATCGCTTCCCAATGGGCAGCCCATCCTCAACGACCGCCTGGATGAAAGCTGGTACTTGCTCGATTACTTTGGCATGGTTATCACATCTATTCTCACCATGAACGACTTGGACGGGAATCCGTTTCAGATTAGCGTGATGCAAGACGGCGTTGCCCGCAATTTGACTCTCGGCGAAGAAAATACTTTCGATCCCTATCCGCTCAAACTTGACAATGGCTTTGCCCAGCACGCCGCGCAGTCTCCCACCCTGGGCAGCAACCTGACCCGCCGGCAAATCACTCTCGGCGATGGACGCTCCGCGGTGCAGTTCACCCTACATGAGGGGCAACCCCCGTCTGGTCAGCCGAAGATCGAAGAGGAAGCCATGTACGATCCCGCAAGCGGTGCGTTGCTAGGGTTGGCGCTGTACAAGCTTGACACCAGCGAGCGGACAATCATCTGGCAAGTGATCTACCTGGCGGCTGAGAGAGTCTCATTGCCCCCCGCCGAAGCCCTGGCCTACCTGGAGCAGGAAACCCCTTCTTTCAAGCCATTGCCCCCGCAGCCCACTTCCACACCGGGCGGGGTAGACACGGCGAATAGCAATTTATCCTTCGAGTGGATTGGAAATGATTTTGATCGCCCCACTTTTTTCTACGGCGATATTTCCGCCGGGTTTAATTACCTGGGGCGTGTGAATTTTGGTGGCGTTCCCGGCGGCTGGTGCGACCGCTCTCCCAACGGGCAGTTGATCGCCTTCAATTATGCTGAGAACGATTTAGAGAATGAAACCGCCCACGAGTTCCTGCGCTGGTTCAGCCTGGAAGATGTCAGCACTGTGCATATTCCCCTCCCCGAACTGGAATTATGCAGCCCTGTCGCCTGGGGGCCAGATAACGCCAGCCTGGCTTTCTCCGCTTACGAGGCTGAACTCGACTGTGCGCTTTACCTCCATAACATCACCACTGAAGAAACCATCAAACTTTCCAGTGATGCTGGCAGCCTGTGGATACCCTTCTGGAGTCCCGATGGCGAATATGTGGCCGCCGTGTCAACAACAACCGATCCGCCGATCATCTACGTGTTTCGGATTGCTGACTCAGAAGTTGTGTATCAGGGAGAATTCAACACCGGAACCTGGCGCGCCCCTGACGACTCCCCAACCCTCGCATGGTCGTGTCGAGATAAATCCGAGACCTCGGGAATAGAGAAAGGAGAACCCCTCTAAGAAATTGGTCAACATTACCCAGTGGGTGAAAGTCCCACCTGACTAAAGCCTAGCCAGCAGGTCAGTAGCGAAATCCACGTGCAAACCTGGTAACAGGAGTATGGAGCTGGATGGAGCAAGGATACAGGCCGCGTCACTGAGCCCCGAAATGGGTATGCTGGTGGACGAAAGATAACCATACTGAGAAGTGAGTATGGGAAAGCCGACAGTTTTCATGCGCTGGAAGGCAGTAGTCCTGGGAACGCAAAGCAAGGGCGAGTAAACAGGACACCACCGGGGTCTAAGAACGGGGCATGTATTCAAAGGGGTAATTCGGGAACTCGAGAGAGCCATCATGTCTCCCACCCAAGATGCCAGAAGACGAGGAGTACTGGCGATAAACAAGAGACCTGGCACTGGCAGGCCATACTATCGGCAATGACAGTGAGCCGTGAGAACGGGACACAAAGAAGAAGAAAGTGGGGAATGGGTATTGGGAAGCGAAAGCGAAAAGCGAAGCAACCCAAGAAGGGCAGATGGCAGTCGCAGCGGAGCATAGTACCGATGGGCAGAGAGAAACCTGTCCGGGATGGTGGGGAAGTGAGACCCAAGCGACCCACCGTAGGGAAGGCGAAGCCGGGAGAAACATTCTGAAGGAAGGAAAGATGAGAGGCATTTCAAGGTCACCAATCGTCTCAACGATACTCCAACAGATTGCTAAGCAGGCAGTCGAATATCCGGAGATGGTGTTCACGACACTGATACACCATATCGACGTGGACTTCTTGAAAGAGGCGTACTGGCGCACGAGCAAAACCGCTGCACCG